>NZ_RZRK01000041.1:0-15693 GCF_003997835.1 Mesorhizobium sp. M7A.F.Ca.CA.004.12.1.1 | reverse complement strand
TTCCAACGGTGCCGTCAATGGCGGCAACGGCACCTGGCGTGCTGCCGGCGACCAGAACTGGACGGATTCGACCGGACTTTTCGCCGCTCCCTTTGCCAATGGCAGCTTCGCCATCTTCCAGGGTACGGCTGGGACGGTGACGGTGGACGGCACGAATGGCCCGGTTTTGGCTGCCGGCATGCAATTCGCGATCGGCGGCTACCGGGTGCAGGGCGCGGACGTAGGGCTTATTGGGCTGCAGTCGATCATCCGCGTTGGCGACGGCTCGGCGGCGAGCGCGGGCTATACGGCAACCATCGCCTCGAACCTCACGGGGGCCGGGCAACTGGTCAAAACCGACGCCGGCACGCTGGTTTTGGCAGGCACCAACACCTATACCGGCGGCACCGCGATCAATGGCGGCACCGTGCAGATCTCCTCCGACAGCAATCTCGGCGGCTTCCCCGGCGTTCTTTCGCTTGACGGCGGCACGCTGCACACTACCGCCGGTATCGCTTCCGGGCGCTTCGTGACGCTCAACGCCGGCGGCGGCACTTTCGATATCGACGGCGCGACCAACCTGGCGCTCGGCGGCACCATCGCGGGTGTTGGCGCGTTGACCAAACAAGGCGACGGCACACTCATCCTGGCAGGCACCAACACCTATCAGGGAGGCACGTTCATCAAAGGGGGCACGGTCCTGATCACGGCCGACGCCAATCTTGGCAGTGCGGCGGGCAAGGTCACTTTCGATGGTGGCACGCTGCACGTGAGCAGCCTGTCCAACGTGACTTCCGGACGCAACGCGACCCTTGAAGCGGGCGGCGGCACATTCGAGATTGACAATACGCTTGCATGGAATGGAACCATCGACGGCGCGGGCGGGCTGACAAAAACCGGCACGGGAGCGCTGTTCCTCGGTGCCGACAACACCTACACCGGCGGCACGACCATTGCGGGCGGCGTCCTGGCTTTGGGCACTGGCGGCACGACGGGTGCGGTTCTCGGCGATGTGGTCGACGACGGCACGCTCAGCTTCAATCGCTCCAACCTTTATACATTCGACGGCACGATCTCCGGCAGCGGCAGCGTTACCCAGGCCGGAACGGGGACCACCGTGCTCACGGCCGAGAATAGCTATTCCGGCTTCACCATCATCAACGGTGGCGGTGGGCTCTACATCAATGGAGACCAGACTGCCGCGAGCGGACAGACCATCGTCGCCGCGGGTACGCTTGGCGGCACGGGCGTTGTCGGCGGTGACGTCCTTGTTGACGTGGCAGGCAGACTGGCTCCTGGCGGCCTTGGCGCCACGCCCGGCACGCTCACGATCAATGGCAGTCTTGATCTGGCCTCCGGGTCGAACCTCGACTATTCGTTCGGCCAGGCGGGCGTGGTCGGCGGCGCTTACAACGATCTGACCGTCGTGCATGGCAATCTGACGCTCGATGGCACCATCAATGTCACGGAAGCCCCGGGCGGCAATTTCGGGCCGGGCATCTATCGCGTCATCAGCTATGACGGCGCGCTTGCCGACAACGGGCTGGACACAACATCGGCCAACCACGTGGTGCAGACGTCGGTCGCGGGCCAGGTCAACCTCGTCGACATCAGCGGCCAGACCCTCAATTTCTGGGATGGCGACGCCGGTCCAAAAAGCAATGACGTTGTCAACGGAGGAAACGGAACCTGGCGGGCCGCTGGAGACGACAACTGGACCGGTTCGGATGGCAACCTGAACGCGGCCTTCACCAATGGCAGCTTTGCCATCTTTGCCGGCGCAGCCGGTATGGTCAGCGTCGACAACACCAATGGCCAGGTGCAGGCCGTGGGCATGCAGTTCGCGACCGGCGGGTATGTGGTCCAGGGACAGGACATCGAATTGCTCGGGCCGCAGTCGACCATCCGGGTCGGCGACGGCACGCTGGTCGGGGCAGGCTTCAGCGGAACCATCGCATCGAACCTCACAGGTGCGACTCAACTGGTGAAGACGGATCTTGGAACGCTGGTGCTTACCGGCACCAACAGCTACACCGGCGGCACGGCCATCAAGGGCGGCACGCTGCAGGTTTCGGCGGATGCCAATCTGGGCGATACCTCTGGCGGCTTGAGCCTGGACGATGGCGCAACGCTGCAGACCACCGCGGCCTTCACCTCGGCGCGTGACGTCACTCTCAATTCGGGTGTCGGCACTTTCCAGACCGATGCGGATCTCATCCTTTCGGGCCCGCTCACCGGCGCTGGCGGTTTTAACAAGACGGGCGCCGGAGCACTCACCCTGACCGGCTCCAACAGCTATGCCGGGTCGACCATGGTCACGGCCGGCGGCCTCTATGTCGATGGCGACAACGGTGGTGCGACGGGCGCGGTCTCGGTTGCGAGCGGCGCGACCATCGGCGGCAAGGGCGCGATCGGCGGCGATATCACGGTCGCCGACGGGGCGACCCTGTCACCCGGCTCGGCCGACGACACCCCAGGCACGCTGGCGATCGCTGGGAATCTCAATCTCTCCAGCGGCTCGATCCTCAACTATTCCTTCGGCGAGGCGAACGTCGTCGGTGGGGCGCTCAATGACCTGACGACAGTGGGCGGCAGCCTCGTCCTCGACGGCACGCTCAACGTCACCACGAGCGCAGGCGGAACCTTCGGGCCAGGCGTCTACCGTGTCTTCAGCTATGACGGCACTCTCACCAACAACGGCCTCGCCGTGGGCACGATCCCGTCGACGGGTTATTCGATCCAGACATCGATCGATCACCAAGTGAACCTCGTCAACACCGAAGGCCTGACCTTCAACTACTGGGATGGCGCTGCCGGCCCCAAGAACAACGGCGTGATCAATGGCGGCGACGGCGTCTGGCAGGCTTCGGCCGGCAATGACAACTGGGCCAATGAGACGGGCACCATCAATGCCCCTTACGCCGACGCTTCCTTCGCCATCTTTGCCGGCCAGGCCGGCACGGTGATGGTGGATGAAGGCTTGGGCCACGTAACTGCCTCTGGCATGCAGTTCATGACCGATGGCTATAGTGTCCAGGGCAATGCCGTCGAGCTCACCGGACCATCCAGCAGCATCGTCGTCGGCGACGGTACTGCGGCGGGCGCCGGCATGACGGCCACGATCGCCTCCGTTCTTTCGGGCGACGCGCAGCTTGTCAAATCCGACCGCGGCACGCTGGTGCTGACCGGCACCAACACCTACACCGGCGGCACGGCGATCAATGGCGGCACGCTGCAGGTTGCTGCCGATGCCAATCTTGGCGACGCCGCCGGCGGGCTCAGCCTCGACGGCGGCACGCTCAGCGCGACCAACAGTTTTGCTACCTCTCGTGCGCTGAATGTGATGAGCTCCGGCACCGTCTCGACCGCCGCCGCCACGACCTTGACGCTGAACGGCGCGCTGACCGGGTCGGGTGCATTCACCAAAGCCAGCGATGGAACCCTTGTGCTGGCCTCAGGCGACTCCGCTTTCGCCGGTGCAACTGGCGTGCAGCAGGGCACCTTGGCGGCCGGTACCGTCGACGCGCTTGGCGCCGCGTCGGCATACACGGTTGCCTCAGGTGCAACGCTCGACCTCGCCGGCTTTAACCAAACCGTGGCTTCGCTCGGCAACGCAGGCTCGGTGCGGCTGGGCACCGCGCCCGGCACGACGCTGACGATCAATGGCGATTACACCGGCAATGGCGGAACCATCTTCCTCAATGCCGCGCTCGATGGCGATGCCTCGACCACCGACAAGGTCGTCATCCATGGTAGCACCTCCGGCACCGGCATTTTTGCGGTAGGTAATGTCGGCGGAGCGGGGGCGCAGACCATCGAGGGCGTCAAGATCGTCGATATCGACGGAACCTCGGCCGGCACCTTCTCGCTGGCTGGCGACTATGTCTTCCAGGGCGACCAGGCCGTGGTCAGCGGCGCCTATGCCTACCGGCTCTACAAGAACGGTGTCAGTACGCCGGCGGACGGTGACTGGTATCTGCGTTCGGCGCTGATCAATGGATCGCCGAACCCACTCTATTCGCCGGCCGTACCGATCTATGAGGCCTATGCGGGCGTCCTGCAGAGTCTCAACGAACTGGACACCCTGCAGCAGCGCCTCGGCAACCGGTCTTGGGTGGGCGCTGCTCAAGGCGCCGACGAGATCGGGTCCGTTCCGTCGCAGAACGCGATCTGGGCTCGCATCGAGGGCGCCCACACGCGGCAAAGTCCCGAGAGCGCCACGACCGTGTCGGACTACGACGTGACGACATGGAAACTGGAGACGGGGGTCGATGGTCTCCTCTACGAAGATGCCACCGGCATCCTGCTCGGCGGTGTCTCTTTCCACTATGGCACGGCTTCCTCCGACATCTCGTCGATCTATGGCGTCGGCTCGATCGACGCCAAAGGCTATGGCTTCGCCGGCACGCTGACCTGGTATGGCGACAACGGCTTCTACACCGACGGCCAGGCCCAGGTAACGTGGTATGACAGCGACCTGAAGTCCACCACCCTGGGCAGCGAGCTCGCGAAGGGCAATAATGGCTTCGGCTATGCTGTGAGCATCGAAGCCGGCCAGAAGTTCGCGCTCGGGGCCAAATGGACGCTGACGCCGCAGGCTCAGCTCTCCTATTCTTCGGTCCGCTTCGACAGCTTCACCGATCCGTTCGACGCAGCGGTGTCGCTGAGCCGCAGTGAGGCGCTGATCGGCCGTGCCGGCCTGTCGCTCGACTATGAGGACGCCTGGACCGGCGCCCAGGGCAAGGTCAGCCGCTCGCATTTCTACGGCATTGCCAATCTCTATTACGACTTCCTCGACGGCAATGACGTGGATGTCTCCGGCACCGCGCTTCACGAGCACGACCAGCCGCTGTGGGGCGGTGTCGGTCTCGGCGGATCGCTCTCCTGGGCCGACGATCGCTACACGGTCTTCGGGGAAGCCTTCGCAAAGTCGAGCCTGAAGGAATTCGGCGACAGCCGCTCCATCGGCGCGAAGCTCGGCCTCAGCGTCAAGTGGTAGTCAGCAGGTTGACGGCTGACAAAGACAATGAGCCCTGATTCGAGTGCGCCGGGCTGGACAGGAATGGATGAAGATATGACCCGTAAGAGCTGGGGTAGAAGCCTCCTCCTGGTGGCCACCGCGCTGCTCATCATGGGCTTTGCGATTTCGGCATTTGCTCAAGAGAAGACAGGCCTTCCAGGCGGTGCTACTTCGCTCCAGGAGAGCTACCAGGACTGGAACCTAACCTGTCAAAGCGGGGCACCACAAATAGCGTGCGCTGTCTCCCAGCAACAAACGCAGCAGAACGGGCAGCGGGTGATGGCTGTCGAGCTTAGGCGAAACAGCGACGGCACGCTCGCCGGCAATCTCGTTCTTCCGTTTGGCCTCCTGCTCGACGCCGGTGCCACACTGCAGATTGACGACAGCCAGCCGCTGGCGGCGCTGCGCCTCTCCACCTGCCTGCCGGCCGGCTGCATCGTGCCGCTCAGCCTCGGGGAAGAAACAGTCGCAGCTTTGCGGGCCGGTTCGGTGCTCAAGATAAAGGTCAGAAGCGCAGATCAGAAGGAGGTGGTCCTGCCCGTGTCGTTGAAAGGACTTGCACCTGCTCTGGACAGGCTTGGCGTCCTCGCTGGAGCGTGACAATTCCTGCCGGAGCGCGTTTCTTAGCGAAAAGCCGATGCTTGCCACCGGTTCAAGTAGCACTGTGCTGGGTCGTAATGCAGGGGTAGGCTAGTGACTGACAATAAAGCCGTCGGTCCGCTGCCGGTCTCAACGCGGACGTCAACGGTTCTACAATTGGCCATCGACTGGGGTTCTTGGAAGCTTTTCGAACTTTCTGCCTTGCGCCTCCGGCCGAATTGCGTGGGCTTACTCAGGACGTTGGGGCGGCTGAACTAGCTGCGGTGCAAACTTGATCGAGATGCTCATCTGGGGTTCGAGCCGGTAGACCGTATCGCCGACGTTCAGCATGGGGGCAAAAATCTTTCTCGCGGTGACTAGCCCGGCTACTTGAAACTGGAGCTTTTGTCGCGTGCGCTGAGTCGGGTTGCCAATGAAATGGCTGCTCTTGAAGATCCCCAGCCCGAGGCTGCCGGCCCGCTCCGGCCGTGCTGGCTCTTCACGTCCGAAGAGGCAGGGATGCCAACCGCCGTTGCCATGGCGGGGACGATCCAGTGCGTCGTCATCGGGCCGCTCCGGCGTCAACGCCAGTGGATCCGCCAGTCCTGATCAACGGAGGTCCGATAGGAGGGTCCCTTCTTCGATAGCGTTGAAGGGCGTGATCCGGCGACCTAAAGCGCGTTGCGTTGAAGCGGATTTATGCGACGCACTTTAGGTTCTTTTTTCTATTTGCATGTCGTCCTCTGATAACCGAGGTCAATTTTTAGGCGACATGCATTACGCGCGTCCTAGTTGTGGCCGCCGAGTGTGTTCACGGTCGCGCAGAACGCGGTGAATGGCTGCATTACCTCACCCGCGCACTCACCCTTCATCTGTGCCTGCTTTTCGGCCGGCATGGAAAAAAAGACGCGCTCAAAATCAACCCGGGGCTTCATGGTTTTCATGCTGGAGTCGGTGAAGAACGGCATCATCGTGTCCGGCTCATCCAATGCCCCGGCCAGAGCATGGCCACCAAAAATCGAAAGACTGAATGTTGCAGCGAGACAGATAGCTTTGATGTTCATAAGAAATTTCCTCTCGTGTTAAACGGTTGCCCCAACGACAATCACGTTGGAATTCACAGGGTAGCATCTTCCCGGCTACAGTATTTCCGATGGGCACGGTCTTTTCTGCCTGAACGATGCTTGTGAGGGGGCAACTCGAAGCTGGTTTGGGAACATCAAGACAGAATGACTCCGCCGCCTATGACCTGTTGAACACGCAGCATCAACTTCCTTAAGCATGGATTTCGAACAACGTGCCTGTTCGCTGACGCCGACATCATCCCGGTTGCCAAACCGGTCCAAAAGCTATTCGCCGATGCGAAGACGGTGGCGTTAGCACCGAGATCGAGGAAGAAACCGTTAGCGGGCTCGAAATGCAGGGAGCAAGAGACGACGGCCCGAGTGCAAGCCAACCGGAGCACGATTGAAATGGCGCGCCGATCATTCCAGATCGGAAAGATCGGGCAAGCCTTGAGACAGCATGGTCCATACGGATAGACATAAGGATTATATCTAGGTAGGGGGAGCTCGAATACATGATGTAGACTGGTGAACTCCCGTAGAGTTGAGCACCTTGCCTGCCCGAATATTCTGAGCCCGTACTCGCCGAGGGTTTATCGGATAGGGTCGGAGCAGAAACGCGGAAGTCAGGGGTCCTGTTGGTCCCGCTACCGCCGCCCAATCAAGCTTCGACGGCGATCCGTTCCCTCCAAGAAACACAGGTTTCATGAAGGGCATAGGCCAATGACTATTCAGTCGCTTCCAACTTTTCCGAGAGGGATGGCTCCCATCGGTCTCCTGGTATCGAACGCCGTGTGTGAGCCTGAACGGCGCCAATCCGCAAGTGCTGCGGCGATGGGGACATCGAGTATGTCGCCGGAGACCGCGGGCTCGACCTTCCGGATCGACGTCCCCTACATGGATATGGTGCTTTCGATCTCCGCGCAGCCCTCGGGCTGCGCTAGTGATGAGGCAGGTTTCACGAGAACTGTGGCGTCCCACGGGATGCCTTTTGATCCGGTCATCGAGCGGCTACTTTCCCAGTTCGAGCAGGCTGTTAGGCCGGAGGGAGTTGATGGGGTCCACGGAGACGCCATCCTCCACGCCATCCTAGCCCGCTGGCTCTGGCTGCGATCGCCGTCCGAGGTCCAGCAGGAGGCCAACCACGGCGCACTGCAGAAATGGAGGCTGAAGCGGGTGATTGCTTACGTTGACGAGCATATCGGTGAAGCCATTTCGCTGGCGGATCTCGCTCGGGCGGCAGGCCTCAGCCGGATGTATTTCGCCGCGCGATTCAGGATGGCGACCAGTCTTCGTCCTCACGAATACATCCTGCGCCGCAGAATCGAGCGGGCCAAGGACATGCTGATCAAAACCAATGACAGCCTCGTTGATATCGCGTTCAACGTCGGCTTCCAGACTCAGGCACATTTCACCACGGTCTTCAAGCGCTTTGCCGGCATCACTCCCGGCCGCTGGCGCCAGTCCAACCGCCTCCAAGCATGAAGCTTTCGGCCCCCGCCGTCGCATGGCAATGACCTCGCCGCGCCCTGCCTGCGCGATATATTTTCCTCGGAGTTGAGACTGCAAAAGGCCTCCCAGCCATTGCGATTGTGGTAGCGAGACGCCGATACCGGAGTGTGGAAGTCTGGGCCGGTATATGGTGTAAGTCGAGTTTACGTCTGCCGTAGTGCACTTCGCTTCCCGGGGGCATCCCTCTCAGCACTCGCGTTCGGGGCGGTAACGCAACCTCTTGGCCCGCTCAGGCAAAGGTCCGGCATCAAAAGACCTTCATTCCATCGCGAAGTTCTGCGAGCGCTTACAAAACTGTCTTACGACGATTTTCATTCAACGTATTGCATTTCCGCTCAGAAGGCGACTGAACGCTAGCGCGATTCCCCGAAGCGGAGATGTCTGCTCCGGCAACACCGGCACGGCATTTCCCAGGACGTGAACGCTTCCGCGCAGGACCGCTGCTGGCCAGCCAAAGCCGTCCGGAACGTTGCCATCGGCGATGAAGGGGTAAGGGGCAAATAGCAGTGCGACAAGCAGCCGCTTCACCGAAAAATCATCGCTGAGGGTCGGCAAAGCCATTATGGCGCACCGCCAGATTTCGCCATCGAGTGCCCAGGTCGCCCTGCTGATTGCTGGCACCCTCGTTGCTGCGGCGCGGACGCAGACGCGACGGAGATGGCTGCGGCTCGGCTGGGGGAAAGCCGACAACCGATCTGCGAGATGCGCGCCACCGCAAACTATGTCCAAGGCGGCGCCCCATTTCGAAAAAACGAAATCGGCACCGTGCTCGACCACCAAAACCTCGGCTAGATACGGTTCAAGCACACCAAACTCGTTGGGAAGGAGACTGCTCTCCGTTCGTCCGGCGACCTGCCCGAACCTAGCGACCCAAGCCTCCACGATGCAGCGGGCAGCAACCTTGAGGTCGCGGTCTTCTAGCCGGACGAAGGGCGCTTGGTGCCGATCTGCACGATACTGATCCAGGTGGGTCATTTGTCGCTCCGACTTCAGAGGTAGCGTCTCATTCTCAGTAGATCGTGAGAGCCGGAATGTATTACAGTTGAAACCGCTGATTTTCAGAAGGAACGGTTTGCCGCACACATTCTCCGTTCATGCGGTCCGATAGGACGCAGAAATTTCGGAAGCACCGCGAGCCGGAACCGGAATTGGCTATCATGTATCAAACCGCCGTCGAAAAAGTGGGGACGGCCTTTTCGAGGTGTGACACCCGCGGCGACTGAAAGCAGGCGCGACGAGCAGCCTGCGGCACGGGGCCTGCTGGACGGGCCTTGGCTGGCGATCCCGGAGGTAGACCAGCCGGAGCGGGTATCCGCCCGCGGAAAATGCGAATGCTAGGGCCATCCTGCATGGAGAAGGAAATCGGCGCATCTGGCGATGTCGTCGACGTTCAGCGCACTACGGCAACCGTCAGGCTCTACCGGCGGAGATCATCGGTATCACCGATGAGATGGTAGGTGGACAAACGGTCGATCCCGCCGCTCTCGGTGCGCTTGTCGATCTGGCCAATCTCGTCAATTCGCCACAGTGCGGGTTTCGACAGGCGTCTATCGCAATCTTTATCCCGAAACCATGCGTGTGCCCGGTAACCGAAGTCGCTCGCCGGATCACGGGGTTTGAAGGGACCAGACCTGTTCCATGATTGAAATCGCGCGGACGACGATTGCCACGCCGTTTCCATGAATGGTGTCGCGAGATCAATGTCGCTTATACCGACAGATTCCGGTTTTTCGATCCGCTCGAAGCCTTCGGTGAGTATCCCGAAAGAGGCGCCCAGGACATCGATCGAGTTCTCGCTCGTCGTTACGGAGTCTTGCGGGGGGAACCACGGGATCTCCAGTCGGAGGAGGAGCTCTTGCCGGGGAGGGGGAGCGACAAGGCCTGGGCTTCCGACGTGGACCGCGTTGATGTCCTGGGCTGGTGCGATATTTACCTGGAAGGAGCAGTAGCGTCTTTTGAGAACGCGGCAGCAATTTCCATATCGCCGGGCGGAAGGATATCTGGCCAGCGGCCGAGGTTCCTCAGTTCCTCGCCGTGCAAGGCGAAGTGAGCCACGGGGGGACGTCAAAGCTGGAATGCGTCGCCACCGGGAATCCTGTGCGCGCAGGTGACTCTGCATCCTCCACCTCCTGAAGAGAGCAATTGCGTTCAGGACGGAATACGATCGCAGATATTGGCACCCGAAGGCGGGCGGCAGCGCCGGCGCCATGTTCCGCGCGCCCTTTGCAGAAGCCGCGAGGTTCCTATGCGTCCTAGCTTTTCCGGTTCCGGGCCTGCGCTAGGCGGTTGCGACCTGAGCCGGTGCGGGCCTATTCGCTGTGGATGCAACGGCCACGGCCTTGTCGGCGCCAGTAGATGATGACCGCGGCATCGACTGCAACCATCACCAATGTGCCGATGCCTGTGCGAAAGCGGAGTGGTGTGGTGCTTGGAAGACATGACCACATTCACGCCAGTCTTGACGCTTGTGTGGCGTCTCTCGCGACGAAGACAAGTAAAAAGACGATTGCAGCAGGAATAACAACGCCGCCCAACCCTATCATTTGAAAGACGATGGCGCCCACGGCCACACCGATGAAGAAACCCGCAATGATCATGAAAGTCGGCAGCAGATTCAGTGAAAGGGAGCGGTTCAAAATGCTATCCGCCAGGTCTATGGACAATTGGGTTGTGTTAGTTGTCATTACGTTGGTCGACCCGTAGCCGGTCAGCAACAACCGTGCCGTGGCGCTCTGCACACCCATGGCCGCGAGCCCGAACAGAGCAACCTCCGCATTCAGTCCATCCGATGCCCGGAACAGCCAAGTCGCTGCAAGTACAGTTAGTAGCACCGCCTCGACACCTAGCATGACCGTTAGGGCTAAACGATCAGTGCGGGCGACCAAGCGTACGACAAAAGTTGCGAGCATGCCGGAAACGAGGAACACTGGTATCGCGAGTACTTTTAGCCCGTACTTGTCATTGGGGTTCAAGAGTTCAGAGCCTGCAACAACAAAGCTCCCCGTCGCCTGCGCAACAAAAAATCCCTGGAAAGCTAGGAAACTGCAGGCATCCACAAAACCTGCCACGAACGCCAGGGTGGCCGGTAAGATCGGCTTCGGGATCAAGGTTGGTTTGGTCGGTTCACGAACGATGGAGCTATGCATCTGAGAGCGGCCCTTCGGTGGTTCTACCATCGCGGTATCAAGGACAGCCTACACACGGGGCGGCAAGATAAGAATCCTCCCCATGTATATTGTTTAGACCAATGATTATTATCTCTGGTATGCGCAAGTACGATGGCGTTGATTGATGGTACAGATGGTTTCGAAGGGATAATGTCAGCTGCATGATACGAACATTGTGCGCAAATCCCTAAAAGGCGAGGCTAAATACGCGTGCTTGTGGCTGTTATGTTGCGCCTCGGCCTAAGCCTGGGTCTTTGTATTTGAAGAGCCAGCGAAAGGTGCGCATCAGGGGTTGTCAGACCGCTCGGTGGCGTCGCCGCCCCCGAGGGCTTGGGGCTTGCTACCCGAAGTCCTGTAGCAGTTCGATGCTGGCGGTGGCGAGACATACCGAAGCTAAATGAACAACGAGAGTCTTGATGGCTCACATAGAATCGGCCTTGCGGTCGCGGTAGTGCGCGAAGCTCAGCTAACGAGTTCATTCCGGGAGGGCGTGTGTTCCAGCAGTCGAAGCCCCTTCATTCACTTTCGGGGAGGGCCTGCGTGACGTAGCGGTTGCCACTGTGATGGCGGGTCTTACCCCGGAACACCCAATAGGCATGGGCTTGATAGGCCAGGACGATCGGGATGACGATCATGAGCCCGGTACCGGCGAAAGCTAGCGTCTGAGGATCGGCGGCGCCGTTCCAGATGGTGATTTGTCGCGGCACGACATAGGGCCACAAGCTGACGACGAGGCCGCCGAAACCGAGCAGGAAGATGACCAGCGCCAGCAGGAAGACCTCGGCTTCGCGGCCGATCCAGATGCGGCGCCAGATGGTCAGCAGCGCGGCGACCGTGAGCGACGGCACGGGTGCGAGGAAAGCGATGTTCGGCCAGGCGAACCAACGCGCGGCGACCTCCGGAACACTCCAAGCGCTCCACCCACTGACCGCGAGCATCATGCCGGAGGTGAGGATCAACGCAGAATGGGCGATCTCGCGGGCGAACACCTGCGTCGGCCCATCCGTCTTCCAGATCAGCCATCCGGCGCCGAGCAGCGCGTAACCGCCGACCAGCCCGGCTCCGCAGGCAAGGCCGAGCAGGCTGACGAAATCGAACGTGCCGCCGGCGAATATGCCGTTCTCAATCGTCACCCCGTTGATCAGGCTGCCGAGGATAAGCCCCTGACAGAGCGTTGCGAGCAGCGATCCACCGGCGAAGGCGATGTCCCAGATCCAGCGGAATTCGCCTGCTTGCAGACGGAATTCGAAGGCGATGCCCCGGAAGATCAAGGCGAACAACATGAACATTACCGGCAAATAGAAGGCGGGCAGCAGAACGTAGTAGCCGGCGGGAAAGGCGGTAAGCAGCAGCGTGCCGCCCATGACCAACCAAGTCTCGTTGGAGTCCCACACGGGTTCGATGCTGGCCATCATCAGGTCGCGATCCTCGTTGCGCGGCGCAAGCAGGAACAGCATGCCGACGCCGAGATCAAAGCCGTCGGCCAGCACGTAGATGGTGACGCAGAACGCCGCGAGTGCTGCGAACAGCACAGGAAGATCGGCTGCGAAGAATGCGGACATGGCTTACTCTCCTGATGCGAGGCGGGTTTTGTCGGCGAGCGCGACAGCCGGAGCCGACCCGACGATCGCCGGGCTGCCCCGGTCGAGGCCCGGACGGACAAGGCGCGGATCGCTAGCGCTGGTATCGCGCGGCCCGCGGATGGCGATGCGTCCGGCGAACCAGAGGAAAGCCAGCAGAAGAACCATGTAGACAACGACGAAGATGGCAAGCGTCGTTGCCACCGCGCCGGCCGCGACCGGCGCAACCGCGTCGATGGTGCGCAACTGGCCATAGATGACCCAAGGCTGGCGGCCTGCCTCGGTGGTCGTCCAGCCGGCGAGCACCGCGATGAAGCCGAGCGGCGTCGTCGCCATGGTGATCAGTTGGAACCAGCGTGTGTCGTAGAGGCGATGGCTCCAGCGCAGCGCCACGCCGGTGACGGCGGTGGCGAGAAGGATCAGCCCGATGCCGACCATGATGCGGAAGGCGAAGAAGACGATCGGCACATAGGGCTGGTCCTCGCGCGGCACCGCCTTCAGGCCCTCGACCTCGCCGTCCCAGGAATGGGTGAGATAGAGGCTGGCAAGATGCGGGATGTCGATCGCGTAGAGATTGCGCTGCTCCTCCATGCTGGGCCAGGCAATCACGGTCATCGCGGGTCCCTTGGTGGTGTCCCACAGCCCTTCCATCGCGGCGAGTTTTATCGGCTGATAGGCAAGCGTGTTGCGTCCGTGCAGGTCGCCCAGCAGGATCTGCGTCGGGGTGAGCACCAGCGCCATCCACATGGCCAGCGAGAAAGCGAGGCGGCTGGCCTCCACATGCTGCCTGCGCCAAAGATGGAAGGCAGAGACGCCGGCCACGACGAAGGAGCCGGTAATGAAACTGGCGCAGACCATGTGGGCGAGCCGGTAGGGGAAGGAAGGATTGAAGATGACCTGCCACCAGTCGACGACATGAAAAATGCCGTTGGCGTCGGCCACCGCGCCCTGCGGCGTCTGCATCCAACTGTTGGCGGCGAGGATCCAGGTGGCCGACGTCAGCGTGCCGCCCGCCACCATGCAGCAGGCGAAGAAATGCAGTCCCCTGCTGACCCGGTTCTGGCCGAACAGCACGATGCCGATGAAGCCGGCCTCGAGGAAGAAGGCGGTCAGCGCCTCGTACATGAAGAGCGGGCCGAGGACGTTGGAGACCGAGCGCGAGAAGCCCGCCCAGTTGGTGCCGATCTCGTAGCTCAGCACGAGGCCAGTGATGACGCCCATGCCGAAGGCCAGCGCGAAGATGGAAATCCAGAAGCGCATGAGATCGCGATAGACCTCGCGTCCGGTGCGCCACCAAAGGCCGCTCAGTAGCGCGACGAAGCAGGCGAGCCCGATCGTGACCGTCGGCCACAGGATGTGGAAGCCCATTGTGAAGGCGAACTGGAGTCGGGCAAGGATGACGGCATCCATGGTCAAGCCACCTCAACCTGGACCTGCGCCCGCACGATGCGGATCGGAATGCCCTTGTAGGAGGGTGTGAAACTCATTGGATCGTGGGCGTGAAGCGGCACCAGCGGATTGGTCTCTGGGTAATAGGCCGCGCAGCCGCCGGCCGGGAATGCATGGGCGACCAGCTTGAAATTGCGAACCACTCGCTCCACGCCGTCGTCTGAAACGGTGACTAGGTCGACGCGGTCGCCCGGCTTGAAGCCGCGCTTCTCGATTTCCTCGACGCTTATGAACAGCACGTCGCGTTGGCCGAACACGCCGCGATAGCGGTCTGAGAGTGAATAGAGCGTGGTATTGTACTGGTCATGGCTGCGCACGCTGGTGAGCCACAAAACGTCCGCATCGGATGCGTTATCCTCGCCGAGCCCATCGAACGGCATGAAGTTCGCCTTGCCGGTAGCCGTATTCCAAATACGCTCGCGCGCCGTCGAGGGGAGGTGGAAGCCGCCGGGTACGCGGATGCGAGCGTTGTAGCCCTCGAAAATCGGAAAGACGTCTTCGATGGCGTCGCGTATCAGGTCGTAGTCGGCGACGAAGATCTCCCAGTCCACAACTGAGCGCATCCCGAGGGTGGCGCGGGCCATGCCTGCAACGATCGCGGGCTCGCTCTTCAGGTGCTCGGAGGCAGGTTCGTTCATGCCGGTCGACGCGTGCACCATCGACATAGAGTCCTCGACGGTGATGGATTGCGGGCCTGCCGCCTGCAGGTCAACCTCCGTGCGGCCTAGGCAGGGCAGGATGAGCGCGTCGCGGCCATGGATGATGTGGCTGCGGTTAAGCTTGGTCGAGACGTGAACAGTGAGATCGAGACGGCGAAACGCCTCCTGCGTGACCTGCCAGTCTGGGATGGCAGCGACGATGTTGCCACCCATGCCGATGAAGACGCGCGCTTTTCCCTCGACCATGGCCTCCAGCGCGGTGACGACATTGTGTCCATGCTCAGCAGAGGGCTCGAAGCCAAAACGCTGTCCCAGCCGGCCGAGGAATTCAGGGGTCGGAATTTCGGTTATGCCGACGGTACGGTCGCCTTGGACGTTGGAATGGCCGCGCACCGGGCACAAGCCGGCGCCTTCCTTTCCGATATTTCCCTTGAGCAGGCAAAGATTGGCAAGCTGCTGGACGCTTTTCGCGCCGTGCCGGTGCTGGGTGATGCCCATGCCATAGACGACGATCGCCCTCTTCGCCTTCATATAGACATGGGCGGCTTCCTCGATCGCCGAGCGCGTGAGGCCCGATCGCCGCTCGATGTCTTCCCAGCATGTGGCCTTGAGGTCGGCGACGAGCGCCTCGATGCCGACGGTGTGGCCGCGGATAAAATCCCAGTCAAGGGCCTCGATCTGGTG
>NZ_RZRK01000419.1:0-5472 GCF_003997835.1 Mesorhizobium sp. M7A.F.Ca.CA.004.12.1.1 | reverse complement strand
TGTGTGACGTCGAGGTCGGCCCGGTCGCGCAGCATCTTCTGGATGCGCTCAACGGATGATTTGCGCTCGTCGATCAAAAGCACTTTAGGCGTCGTGTCCTCGGATGCGAAATTGCGGCTGAGCAACTCCTCGATGCCGATGTTGCGCGTCGTCGAGGCGCGCAGCCGCAACTCGTCGGTCAGCGACTTCAGGCGAACCAGGCTCTTGACGCGCGTCATAAGCTGCAGGTCGTTGACCGGCTTGGTCAGGAAGTCGTCGGCACCGGCCTCGAGCCCGCGGACGCGGTCGGAGACCTGATCGAGCGCGGTGATCATCACCACCGGAATGTGCGATGTCGCCGGATCGCTCTTCAGCCGCCGACAGACCTCGAAGCCGTCCATATCAGGCATCATCACGTCGAGCAGCACGACATCGACCTTGCCGTTCTCGCAGGTCTCTATCGCATCCGGCCCGTTGGTGGCGGTCAGCACTTCGAAATATTCGGCCAGCAGCCGCACTTCCAGCAGCCGCACATTGGCAGGGATATCGTCGACGACGAGGATCCGAGCAGTCATTTCACAAGGCTCCGGCTCGGCTGAAGGGGCACATCACGCATCGCCCAGATAGGATTTGATGGTTTCGATGAAACGCGGCACCGAGATCGGCTTAGAAATATAAGCCTCGCAGCCGCCCTGGCGGATACGTTCCTCGTCGCCCTTCATGGCGAAGGCGGTCACCGCAATGACCGGGATGACGTGCAGTTCGTCGTCTTCCTTCAGCCATTTGGTCACTTCAAGCCCCGACACTTCAGGCAATTGGATATCCATCAGGATCAGATCCGGCTTGTGCTGGCGCGCCAAATCGAGCGCTTCCAGACCGTTTCGGGTGCGCACGGTCTCGTAACCGCTTGCCTCGATGAGGTCCCGAAAGAGCTTCATATTGAGCTCATTGTCTTCGACGATCATAACCTTCTTCGGCATCGATTTCCCGTCCCGGCTGCCCTTCCGCTTCGAAGGCAACCGTCATGCGCCCATGTCTGAACGCATCAAACCCTGCTTCACTTTACGGCAATATGATTGACGAAACGGAAATCCGCGGCTGGAAAACAGCGCGAATTCCACCTCGTCCCCTGCGCGTCCAAAGGGCGCGCCACGCTCTAATGGCTTGCCGCAAGCAACTCTTGCCATTACTGCGGGAGAGACTCATTCCACACACCGAAGGTAGTGATGGCAAACGCAGCGTCAATGCGCGAAGAAGCGGAATCGATTGCCGTGAAGGCCCTGGGCTTCGTCGCCTCCGATCCGGAGCTTCTGCCGCGCTTTCTGGCAATCACCGGCATAGAGGTCCATTCGATCCGCAAAGCCGCCAGCGAGCCGGGTTTTCTGGCCGGTGTCCTGCAGTTCATCCTCGCCCACGAGCCGACTCTGATGCGCTTTGCCGAGGAAACCGGCACCCCGCCGGCGGCTGTCGGCAAAGCCTTGCGGTCGCTGCCGCTGGGCGACGACAACCACGAGCATTCCATATGAGCGATGATCCGGAAACCGCGCGCCAGATCGAAGAACTGGCAGCCGACGACCGACCCTTGCTTGTCCTCGATGTCGACGATGTCGTGCTCGAATTCATCCGACCGTTTCCGAATTTCCTCAAGGCGCGCGGCTATGGCCTGACGCTGGCCTCGTTCCGGCTGACCGGCAACATCGCAGAGACCGCCAGCGGCCGCCTGATCGAACAGCCCGAAGTCACGGCACTGCTGGCCGATTTCTTTGACGCGCAAGCCGATTGGCAAAACATTACTGACGGCGCGTCAGAAGCCCTGGCAGGGCTTGGCGATCGCGCGGAAATCATCTTGCTGACGGCCATGCCGCACAAACACCGTGCCGTGCGTCGCGTCCATCTCGACGCGCTTGGGCTGAGCTACCCGCTTCTGACCACTGAAATGGCCAAAGGGCCGGCAGTGGCCAAGCTTCGCGGCAAGGCCGGCCGACCGGTGGTCTTCGTCGACGATCAGCCGCACAATCTGGCGTCGGTACGGGAATCGGTCGCCGACGCCGAACTGTTCCACCTGATGGCCGACAATTCGCTGCGCGCATTCCTGCCGCCGGTGACGGACGATGTGGTCGTCGTCCAGGACTGGCACGAGGCAGCGCCCAAGATCGCAAGCGCGCTGGGGCTCTGAACTCCAGCTTCAGGGTTCAGTTCGCACCTGCGCCGCCGCTGTCGTCTCCGCTGTCATCGGCGCCGTCACCATCATCCAGGCTGTCGTCCACGGCCGGATCGGCGGGCTTCAGCATGACGCCATTGACGGTGACCGAGCCATCGGCCTTGGCATTGACGATCCATTCCAGCCGGCCGTCGGGCAGCGTCTTGCCAAAGCCCTTCGCCATGAGAGCGACTGGCACGTATTGGCCAACCTCCGGTTCCGACTTTGCCGCTTCCTGCAGGCCTTCGACAAGCTTGTCGAAGCCGGCGACATCGACGGTTACGCTTCCTTCGGGCTTTTCGCCTGGGAATGTCATCTCGCCTTCCAGCGCGATCTCCGTGTCCTTGTTCTTCACGGTGCTGTGGCCAAGCACGACCTTCGGCATCTTGGCCATGAAGTCGACTTTAAGCTGCTCGCCGAATTCGGCCGGCAGCGGCGGATTCTTATTGAGATCAAAAGCTTCGATCGCCTTCTTCGCCATGCTGTCGAGATCGATATTGGCGCCGCCAAAGTTCAAATCGACATCGGTGGGCAACAACCCCACGCTCCAGCTCGGCAGAAGCTGGGTCGGCACGGTCAGCCCCGATGCCTTGATGCCGTACGTGATCGTGCCGTTCTGGGCCACGCCATCGGTGCCGAACACGGTGCTGAGCTGGGTGGCGCCGAAATTGCCGACCGGGCTTTCCACCGCGAAATCCTTAAAACCGTAGGTCCCGTCGATACGCTGCCAAAGCGGCAAGGCGGCGAGCAGAAGCGATTTGAGCTGCGCCTGGTTGGCCTTCAGCGTCGCCTCGTCCTCGTTGGCCACCGCAAATGCCAGGAGGTCGAGCAATGGCTTGGTCCGCACGCCCTTGCCGCTGGCTTCGACCGACAGTTCCGGCGACCTGACGGTGACCGGGAATTTCAACCCGCTCTCCGGATCGTCGAAATCGATCGCTTCGACAAAGCTCGACACCTTTTGCGAGGTTGTGAAATCGACGCCCCCGGTCGCCGACTTGGTCGCGGCAACGGTCGCGATGCCGGCGCCCGTGCTGGCTTCCATGTGCTGCTTGGCATCCTTCGATGCCATCGTCATGCCGGCCATCGAGCTGGTGCCGCTGGTGAAGGCCGCCAGATTTGGATCGTAGACGCCCGAACCCTTGCCGTCCTTGATCGAAAACTGAGTGCTTTGCAGCCCTTCGGGTCCGTTGAACTCGAAGGAGGCAGTTTGGGAGAAATCCATGGAGACATCCCAGGACCCGTCGCTGCGCGGCTTGACCATCAGGGCATAGGGCGCGAAGTCGAACTTCAGCAGTTTCTGGTCCGGAAACGATGCCGCAAGTGCCTTGAAATCGAACAGGATCCTGTAGGCGCCACCTTCAAGCGAAACCTTCAAAATGCCTTTGTCGATGGCCTGCTTGCCGACATAGCGGGACAAGTCGTCGGATAATTGCTTCGCACCCTGACTATCGACGGTCTGACCGAACGCAGGCGCGCTCAACGCAAGGAGGAAAACGAATGGCAGGGCACGGTTCACGCGAATTCTCCGTTTGACCTAATGCATGTCGCCCAAAGTGGGTCCTGGTTTGGGAGAACGACATGCATAAACAAAACCCCAAAGCGCATGCGCTTTAGAAGGGACGTCCGTCTGGTATGAAATTACTGCTGCAACCGCAAGGTGAGATCAACAAGCCACGAGCGGACCTCATCAAAGCACCAGCCGCATCAGCGGGCGGCCGGCCTTGCGTTCCACCAGCCGCTCGAAACCCGCCTTCTCGAAGATCCGCGACGAGCCGACGAACAGGCCGATCGAGCGCGAATCGCGAGACAGGTCCATCGGGCACGCCTCGAGCAGCCGGGCTCCATTCTGGCGGGCGAAATTTATGCCGCCTTCGACGAGGCGATGCGTGATGCCCCTGCCGCGCGCCTTGGCGCGGATGAAGAAGCAGGAGATCGCCCAGACGGCCGGATCCGCGGCGTCGGCAGGATCGACCGGTGCCGAGCCCCTGCCCTGATTGTTCCATTCGGGTACGTCGGCGCGCGGTCCGATCTGCATCCAGCCGACCGCCTGGCCATCTTCGAATGCCAGCAGTCCGGGCGGCGGGCCGGCCTCGATACGCGCCTTGATGTGGTCCTTGTTGCGTTCCCGGCTGCTCTCGCGCCGCACCGCCGGCGCCAGCCGGAAATGCGTGCACCAACAGCCGTAGCAGGCGCCTTGCTTGCCGAAGAGGTCCTCGAATTCAGCCCAAAGCTCGGGTGCAAGTGGCGCTATGGTCGTGCTCATGCGTTCTCCCCAGGCCAGCCTTGTCGCTGGCCTTGCACTGTCGTACCATTGCATCTGTTCTCTTTATGTTCGCAGCGATGGCGGCCCCTGTCAACAATCCCGATCACGGTTTTTGCCGCGACTGCCTGACGTTTCAGCGCAGCCAGGCGCGCCGCTGCGAGCGCTGCGGCAGCCCGCGGCTTGCGCGCCATCCAGAGCTTTACCGGCTGCATCTGGCCCATATCGATTGCGACGCCTTCTATGCGGCGATCGAAAAGCGCGACAATCCGGCGCTCAAGGACAAGCCGCTGATCATCGGCGGCGGCAAGCGCGGCGTCGTCTCCACCGCATGCTATATCGCCCGCATCCAAGGCGTGCGCTCGGCCATGCCGATGTTCAAGGCGCTCGAAGCCTGCCCGGAGGCGGTGGTCATCAGCCCCAACATGGAAAAATACGTGCGCGTCGGCCGCGAAGTGCGCGCCATGATGCAAGCGCTGACACCGCTGGTCGAGCCGCTGTCGATCGACGAGGCGTTTCTCGACCTCGCCGGCACCGAACGGCTGCACGGCCTGCCGCCCGCTGTGGTGCTGGCGCGCTTCGCGCAGGCCGTCGAGAAGGAGATCGGCATCACCGTTTCGGCCGGCCTGTCCTATTGCAAGTTCCTCGCCAAGATTGCGTCTGACTTTCGCAAGCCGCGCGGTTTCTCGGTCATCGGCGAGGCCGAGGCAGTCGGCTTCCTCTCGGCGCAGCCGGTGACCATGATCTGGGGTGTCGGAAAGGCATTCAACGCCACGCTGGAGCGTGACGGCATCCGCACCATCGGCCAGTTGCAGCAGATGGATCGCGGCGACCTGATGCGCCGCTACGGCACGATGGGCGACCGGCTCTACCACCTTTCGCGCGGCGAGGACGTCCGCCGCGTCGATCCCGACCAGGATGCCAAGAGCGTATCGGCCGAAACCACCTTCGACACCGATATCGCGTCGCTGGAGGAACTGGTCGCGGTTCTCAGGGGCCTTTCGGAAAAGGTCTCGGCACGGCTGAAAAAGTC
>NZ_RZRK01000418.1:0-5503 GCF_003997835.1 Mesorhizobium sp. M7A.F.Ca.CA.004.12.1.1 | reverse complement strand
GTCAGGGTCGAGCCCGAGCGCGACACGCCGGGGACAAGTGCGCCGATCTGGGCAACACCGACGAGCAGCGCATCGGTCAGCGACGCACCCCCCATGCTGCGCCGGTGACGAGCAAAGATCTCGGCCAGCGCCAGCAGGATCGCCATTGCGATGCAGGCCCAGCCGATCACCGTCAGGCTGCGTAGCGGCGAATTGCAGGCGTTGAGCACGCCAGACAGCGCCACGCCGGCGATGACGATCGGGATCGTCGCCAGCACGATCCAGAGCGCCAGCTTGAAATGCCGGTCGGCGAAATCGCGTCGCGCCAGAGCGTTGAAAGAACCAAACAGGATATTCCTGACATCACTCCAGAAATAGCTGACCACCGCGGCAAGAGCCGCGAGTTGCATGGCGGCGGAGAAGGCGGAGCCAGGATCCTGCCAGCCGAGCACGGCCGGCACGATGCGCATATGGGCGGTCGAGGAAATCGGCAACAGTTCGGTGATGCCTTGCACCACGCCGAGGAACGCCACCTTGGCGAACCCCAGGCCGACGAAGCCCGTATCCAGGCCTTGTGTGCAGATATCGGCCAAAATCGAATTCCGTGCATGAGAGATCGGAGTTGCGTGGACCGACCATCGGTCAATCCCGGGCAAGCCTTATCGTCATGGGCCGGATAATCAATTTACGGATTTGTAAGCTGGCGTGCCGAAGTGCACGCCGTTCGAAACCGGCCCACCTTGGAGCCGGCTTGAGATACACAGCGAAAATCGCAAAGCGACTACGGGCAGAGCCAGAGTTTCTGGCATGTCCTGGCGATCACATGCGCCGGCGGCACTTCGGGCTCATCGGTCGAAGGCCGGCGAGCCCGTTCGAGCAGCATGCGCACCTGTTCGGGGCGCACACGATCGCGCTCCATCACAAGCAGGACCATCGGATCGCTCAAAAGCTCGTCCAGGGTGCTGATGCTGTCGTTCATCCGTCGTCTCCTCGAATGCCGTACCCGCGACCCATAAATAGGGAGACAATGATGGCCCGCCAATGACGCTTTGCCGGCTATCTCGTGTCGATTTGGATTAAATTTTGGCCATGCTTGCGCTCTCCCCTGGCCCTTGGCGCTGCGCGTCGATCCATTTCCTTCCACAACAAGGGGAGAAGGGAAAAATTAGCCTGGCGGAGGGGCGCCTTCGTATTTCGGCAGGCTGTCATCGAGCACCACCCAGGGCTGCCTCGAGCCCGTGAAAATATGCATTTGCGGCTTGAAAACCGTGGGATCGTCGAGCCATGCGAGTGGGGGTTAAGCGATGACGCCGAAAGCCGTCATCGCTTCCATGGAATGGCCGGCTGCCCGCTAACAGCCGGCGGCTTTGGCGTTCACTCCGTTTCGCCGACGACCTCGTCCCAGGTTTTGACCTTGGTCTGGCCGTTGAGGAACGGCAGCGCGGCGGCCGTCAGTTCGGGGGCGAAGAAAGTGTCGTAGTGGGTGCGGTTGGGCAGGATCGCCAGGCGGTTCTGCGACAGGTTCTCGCGCATCCAGCCGGCATCCTTCAGCCCGCCGCCGAGCATCTGATAGAACTTGATCTCGTGTTCGGG
Organism: Mesorhizobium sp. M7A.F.Ca.CA.004.12.1.1; assembly: GCF_003997835.1. NCBI lineage: Bacteria > Pseudomonadati > Pseudomonadota > Alphaproteobacteria > Hyphomicrobiales > Phyllobacteriaceae > Mesorhizobium > Mesorhizobium sp. M7A.F.Ca.CA.004.12.1.1. Next base: position 3,931 of record NZ_RZRK01000418.1, on the reverse strand, counting down.
CTTGTACATATCGCTGTCGCCATAGACCAGCATGACCGGCATCTTCAGCTTGGCGACGTCGGCCGAGTAATCGCGGTTCTGACGCATGAAGCCGCCCAGCGCATCGAGGAGCTTCGGGAACTCCTCAGGATGCGGCGCCACGGCGACGTAGGATTTGTACATCGGCGTGTCCTTCATGAACTCAGCCGCGGCCGCGCTCACCTGTGCCTGCTGGGGACGCATCTCGTCATAGAAGCCGTCCGTGGCGTAGCCCGTCGATACCAGGACGAGGCGGCGTACCGCTTCGGGATGCTGGACGGCCATGCGGAAGGCGACGCCGCCGCCCAGCGAGTAGCCCATGAGATCGACCTGATCGTAACCGAGCGCCTTGACGATGGCGGCCATGTCGTCGCCCATCGCCTCCACGGTGAATGGGCGGTCGCCCAGCGCGGTGCGACCGTGACCCTGCAGGTCGACGCCGATGACGGTGCGGTTTTCGGCAAGTTTCGGCAGGATCGGCGCGAACATATCCGTGGTGCCGAGACCGCCATGCAGCAGAAGCAGCGGCTCGCCCTTGCCATAGATGGCATAATAATAATTCAGGCCGTTGATCGGCAGCAGGCCGGACTTTTCCGGCTTCGGCAGTGCGTTCGTCTCAGTCGTCATGGCGGGTTTTGTCTCCTCCGCATTGGTGGTGCCTGGGCAGCCAACGAGCGCTGCAACCGAAGCAAGAATGGCGAAAAACAGGGTTTTGGACATATCGATCTCCTCTCGTCATGCCGGTATCAGAGCGTCATGCGGATCAAAGCGTTTTGGCGAGTTCTTCGAGCTGGTCGGCGCACTGTCCCCAACCCTCGTGGAAACCCATCTTCTCATGCTGTTCGCGGTCGGCGACGCTCCAGTGCCTGACCCGAGCGATGTAGCGGGTCTTGCCGTTGCCCTCGTCCTCGAAGGTCAGCGCGACGGTCATGAACGGCTTTTCCGAAGGCTGCCAAGCCTCTGTGTAGGCGTCGGTGAGGACGATCTTCCTGCCGGGAACGACTTCGAGGAAGACTCCCGGGTTGGGGAATTCGTTGCCGTCCGGGCTAGCCATGACGACAAGGCTCGAGCCGCCGGTGCGCACATCCATCTCGGCGCGCGGCGTCGTCCACGGCTTTGGCGAGAACCAGCGCGTAATCAGTTTCGGGTCGGTCCAGCAGCGATAGACGTTCTCGCGCGGTGCATCGATGATGCGGGCGAGAACCAGTTCACGGTCATTGGTGGGGGCGATGTCGAGCTTGATGGTCATGATGGCGTCCTGCGTTTGATCTGGCTTCCGTCCCAAGGACGAGCCGATGAACCGCAAACCGACATCGGCCAGTGAAAAAATGTCGGCACCGTCTCGATGGGCCCAAGGCGTTCCCCACCTTCGTCATCCACGGGCGGAGCAGGAGCGGAGCTCCGTCGCGGAGACCCGAGGATCCATGCCGCGACCGTTGTCGAGGAATGCAGCGGAGCAAGAATTCCGCACCGTCGTGACGCGTTGGAGTCGCGGCATGGATCCTCGGGTCTGCGCCGCGTCGCTGCGCTCCTTGCTCCGCCCGTGGATGACGAAGCGATCAGGGTTCGAGCCAATCGCCAAGGCATTCGATAAAAACTTCTGCGCCGAGAAACTCGATGCGTCAGTGGCGCTTGGCTTGCACCAGATAAGCCTCGATCTCGGTCTCGCCGAGCCACCTTGCCGCCTCGAGCCGGTGCAGGCCTTCGACGAGGATGTGGCGCTTGCCGTCATGGCGGACCTGGATCGGCGTCTTCATGCCGTTTTCCAAAATGTCCTCGGCCAGATGGCGAACGGTCTCGGGATGCAGCGTCTTCTTGCGCGCCGTCGGCACGTAGATCTCGTCGACCTTGACCTTTTGCACTCTGAGCATTCCGACCCCCGTGGCGGAAACGCCGCCTCCACTGAGATAGTCCGTTTGATGGAGGCGGCCAAGGGTGCGGCTAGCGAATGCTGGCCCGATCGTTTCTATTTGACGCGTGACCGGCAGATCGCCGAAATGGCGGCCCTCGACCTTTTCAGGTGTTCATGACCCATCTGCCGACCGAATTCCCCGATTTCGGACTGACGCCGGAGCAGCGCCGCCACGCGGTGCGTGACCATTATTACGAATGGCCGGGGATGGATGGCGAGCGCGGCGAGATCTGGTGCTACAGCGACCGGTTTTCCTATCGCGCCGGCGAAACGGTGGCGTTGCATGTCAGTTCGACAGCTCCGAACTTCGGCATGACAATCACCCGGGATGGCGGCAGCGAGACCAAAGTGTTCGAAAAATCGGGCATCGCGGCACGCCGGCAGGACACACCCGACCAGTGTTCGGCTGAAGGCTGCGGCTGGGACGCATCCTTCGAATTTCGCGTCGGGGCGGACTGGCCGTCCTGCGCCTATCGGGTCACGCTGACCGCCGACGGGCGCGACGGCAAGCCGATCCAATGCCACCATATTTTTATCGTCAGCCCGCAGCCGGGCCGTAAACCCGGCCGTGTGCTGCAGGTGGCGGCGACGGGCACCTGGCTGGCCTACAACACCTGGGGCGGTTCCAACCACTACCAGGGCATTACCGGGCCGGACCGCAACCAATACTCGCCCATCGTGTCGACACAGCGCCCCTGGTGCCGTGGCTTCGTCGTGCTGCCGAAAGATGCGCCGCGCGTGCCGCTGGAAGTCGCCGTACCGCCCAAGACGATCCCGCGCTATCCGCACATGGAATGGGCGCTCGCCACAGGCCATTCGAAAAAGTACGCCTCGTCGGGTTGGGCCAGCTATGACAGCCATTTCTTCCGCTTTGCCGAGCGAGCCCGCTATCAAGTCGATCTCGTCAGCCAGCATGATCTCCATTCTTCGCCCGAAATTCTCGACGGCTACGACTGCGCCGTCTTCGTCGGCCATGACGAATACTGGACCTGGGAAATGCGCGATGCCGTCGACGCCTATGTCGAGCGCGGCGGCCATGCGGCGCGCTTTGCCGGTAACTTCATGTGGCAGACGCGGCTCGAGGACGAGGGCCGCCGGCAGGTCTGCTACAAATATCGCTCGCGTGCCGAAGACCCCGCCTATCTCCCAGGCAGCGACGTCACCCGCGCCACCAATTCCTGGGAAGCGCCGGAAATCGGCCGGCCGGGTTCAGCGACCTTCGGGCTCAACGCGACGCGCGGGGTCTATACCGGTTGGGGCGGCTGCGCGCCGCGCGGCGTGCGTGGTTTTCCGGTCTACCGGCCCGAGCACTGGGCCTTTGCCGGCACCGGCATCTACTATGGTGACCTGTTGGGGGCCGACAGCCATGTCTATGGCTATGAGGTCGACGGGCTCGACTTCGAGATACTCGGCGGCCTGCCCTACCCGACCGCCACCAGCGGCGCACCGGAGGGGTTGCAGGTTCTCGCCGTCGGCATGGCATCCCAGGTTGAGGAAAGCGCCGATATCCCGATCGAGGACCAGTTCCTCACCGACGAGGATGGCCGCTTCACCGCCGAGACGCTGTTCGGCGAGGCGAGCGACGCCAATCTGGAAAAGGTCAAACGCGGCAACGGCATGATCGTCAACTTCCCGCGCGGCAAGGGCGAGGTGTTCCACGCCGGAAGCTGCGAATGGGTCGCCGGCCTGCTAAGACAGGACCCGATGGTCGAACGCGTCACCAAAAATGTCCTCGATCGTTATCTCGGAAAGCCCTGACATGTCGAAAGTCCAGACCGCCGCGCAAGCCACCGACGCCCGGCGAGACTCGCATCTGTTCTATCTGTCCAGCCTGCGCCGGCCGCTGATCGACCGCGCCGAGGGCATCTATATGTGGACGCAGGACGGCCGCCGCTTCATCGACGGCTCGAGCGGCCCGATGGTCGCCAATATCGGCCACTCCAACCGCAATGTGCTGGATGCCATGAAGCGGCAGATGGACCGCGCCACCTTTGCCTATCG
>NZ_RZRK01000417.1:0-5506 GCF_003997835.1 Mesorhizobium sp. M7A.F.Ca.CA.004.12.1.1 | reverse complement strand
GTGTAGGAACGCAGCGTTTCGTGCACCTGGCCGCCGAGCAGTTTATAGACCGGCTTGTCGGCTTCCTTGCCGATGATGTCCCAGCAGGCCATTTCCAGCGCCGAGAAGCAGCCCATGCCGGACACATCGGGGCGCTGGGTGAAGCCGGAGGAATAGGCGCGGCGGAAGAAATTCTCGATGTCGTGCGGGTCGCGGCCGATGAGATAGCGCTCGGCCATGTCCTCGACCATGCGGGCGGTAACATGGGCCGAGAAGGTGGCGTTGTAAGCCTCGCCATAGCCGACGACGCCGCCGTCGGTGGTCAGCTTGACGAAGATGAAATACTTGCCGCCGATGCCGGGCGGCGGATTGCCGACAACCCAGGTCTTGACGTCGGTGATCTTCATTCTTGGTCCTCCAGAACCAGTTCGGCGCCTTTCCAACCGGTCATGATCGAGGCGGCGTTGGTGTTGCCGGTGATGTTGTCGGGAAAGATCGAGGCATCGATGACGCGCAAACCTTCCAGACCATGCACCTTGAGGCGCGGGTCGACGACGGCGCGCGCGGGATCCGGCCCCATGCGGCAGGTCGAGACCGGATGATAGACGGTGCCCGAGCGCTTCCGGAAATCCTGGACCAGATCGGCATCGGAGGTGATCGAGGGACCGGGCAGGACCTCTTCCTCGATGATCTCGGCCATGGCAGGCATCGAGGCGATCTTGCGCACGAATTTCACCGCCGCCAGCATCTCCTCGACATCGGCATTGGTGGAGTAGGCATTGGCCGTTATCCTGGGGTAGTCGCGCGGATTGGCCGAGCGGATCATGATCTCGCCACGGCTCGACGGGCGGCAATTGGACAGGCCGATGGAAAAGCCCGGCCATGGGTCCGGCGTCAGGATCGGGCGCTCGCCGCTCTTGGGAATGACGGTCGAGAAGGCCTGGAAATAGAGCTGCATGTTGGGCCGCGTCGCCGCAGGGTCGGTGCGGAAGAAGCCGCCGGCATTGTTCATCGACAGCGACAGCGGGCCGGAGCGGGTCAGGATGTATTGCATGCCGACCAGTAGCTTGCCCCACCAGGGACGCAGCGTCTGGTTGAGCGTCGGCAGCCTGCCCTTGAAGGTGTAGTTGATGCCGACATGGTCCTGCAGATGCGCGCCGACATTCTCGTTGGCATGGACGATTGGGATGCCCAGGCCGCTAAGCAGAGCGGAGGGGCCGACACCGGACAGCTGCAGCAGCTGCGGCGAGTTGACCGAACCGCCCGACAGGATGATTTCGCGGCCGGCACGCGCTGTCTTCGTTTCGCCGTTCTGCAGATATTCGACGCCGACGGCACGCTTGCCCTCGAACAAGATTTTTGTCGCCAGCGCCTTCATCTCGACGCGGACATTCCCGCGCTTCATCGCCGGGCGCAGGAAAGCGCACGCCGCCGACATGCGGCGGCCATTGCGGGTCGAGATCTGGTAGATGCCGACGCCCTCCTGGGCGGCGCCGTTGAAATCCGGATTGAGCGGCAGGCCGGCCTGCTGGCCGGCGGCGAGATAGCGTTTGGTCAGCGGGTGGACTGCGTCCGAACAGTCGGTGACATGCAGCGGGCCGCCCGTGCCGCGCCATGTGTCGGCACCGGCCTGGTTGTTCTCGAGCGCCTTGAAGGTGGGCAGCAGATCGTCATAGCCCCAGCCGGGATTGCCGGCGGCTGCCCAGGCATCGAAATCCTCGCGCGCGCCCCTGATCCAGACCATGGCGTTGATCGAGCTCGAACCGCCGAGCAGCTTGCCGCGCGGCCAGTGATCGGAATTGCCGGCGAGGCCCGGGTCCGGCTCGGCCTTGTAGTTCCAGTTGACGTCGGGATCGAAGAAGGTCTTGCCGTAGCCGAGCGGCATCTGGACGTAGAAGCGGCGGTCGGTGCCGCCGGCCTCCAGCACCAGCACCGAGAAGCGTCCCGAGGCCGAGAGTTTTTCGGCCAGGACCGAGCCGGCCGAGCCGGAGCCGACGATGATGAAATCATAGGTCTGCATGATGATGCGGGCGGCTCCGGAAAATTGGCTGCAGCCTAGACGCGGCGGCGCTCCCAAGTCGCCGCGCCTTCCGGCATCAGTTGTGAAAAAAGCGACCGCCGAACTGGTCGAGTTTGCGGGGATACCCGACAATCGCGCTTGATATGCACCGGGGCGACAGCTTATGCGATGGGATCGGCCACTCTGCGGAAGGCAGGAAATCATATGCGGACCCTTCCTGACGCGTTCATCCCCGAACTGCCGGGCCACTACAGCGGCAAGGTCCGCGAGAACTATGACCTTGCGGACGGCCGGCGCATCATCATCGCCACCGACCGCCTCAGTGCCTTCGACACCATCCTGACGTCGATCCCCTGCAAGGGCGAGATCCTGACCCAGACGGCGCGGTACTGGTTCGAGGAAACCGCCGACATCTGCCCGAACCATGTTCTCGAATACCCCGACCCGAACGTCGTCGTCGGCACAAGGCTCGACATCCTGCCGGTCGAGATCGTCGTGCGCGGCTATCTGGCGGGAACCACCAGCACCTCGATCCTGACGCGCTACAAGCGCGGTGACCGCGACATGTACGGCATCCGCCTGCCGGATGGCCTGCGCGACAATGAAAGACTGGCGGAGCCGATCATCACGCCGACCAGCAAGGCCGCGCATGGCGGCCATGACGAACCGCTGTCCAAAGCCGAGATTCTCGAGCAGGGTCTTCTCACGCAGGCGCAGTGGGATACCGTATCGGACTACGCCTTGCGGCTGTTCGCCCGCGGCCAGCAGCGCGCCACTGAGCGCGGCCTGATCCTGGCCGACACGAAATACGAATTCGGCACCGACAAGGACGGGACCATCATTCTTGCCGACGAAATCCACACGCCTGACAGCAGCCGGTACTGGATCGCATCGAGTTACGAACAGGCGCTCGCCAGCGGCAGCCGGCCGGAGAGTTTTGACAAGGATTTCATCCGCTCATGGGTCTCGGCGCGCTGCGATCCCTACAGCGACCCGATCCCCAAAATACCCGACGAGATCGTCGAACAGGCTTCCGGGGTCTACGCGCAGGCCTATGAGGCGATCACGGGTAAGGAATTCTCGCCGGACCTTTCCGGGGACAGCGTGCTGGATCGCATCAGAGCTAACCTTGCAGGTTATTTTTGAGAGGTGCCCCTCTCAGCTAACGCCTGGTCTTAAGCCGCGCAGTCGACCCCCACTCCGTCGAGCTTCGCTCGCCACCTCTCCCCCGATCGACGGGGTAGAGGAAGGGCGCGAGCTTGGGGTGGCGCTGCGAAGCAGCGACGGAGTGGGGGAAGCCCCCTCCAAAACCCGAAGCCGCTGGAAATCAGGCACAACCGCGCGAATGCCAGGGTTAGCCTATGCCATGGAGGCCAGGAAACAGCAGCTGCGGCGCGTTGACCTGGTCCTGCAGCGGCGATACGGATCGATGATCATCACCTCACAAGGATTTCTCGCATGGTGCACTACGCTGAAGGACGGCCGCTTGGCGATCTGACGCTGCGCACCCTGGCCATGCCTTCGGACGCCAATGCGGCCGGCGACATTTTCGGCGGCTGGGTGATGGCGCAGATGGACCTGGCCTGCGGTATCCGTGCGGCCGAGCGCGCCAAGGGCCGCGTGGTGACGGCGGCGGTGAAAGAGATGTCGTTCGCCAAGCCGATGAAGATCGGCGACACGCTGTGCATCTACACCCATGTCGAGCGCGTCGGCCGCACCTCGATGACGCTCAAGGTCGAAGCCTGGGCGCAGCGCTACCTCTCCGACCTGATGGAAAAGGTCACCCATGCCGATTTCGTCATGGTGGCGCTGGATGGCGAAGGCAAGCCGAAAGCGGTTCCCGCCGAAGGCTGACGAAAGCCGAAAAATCAGAACCGCACTTGCATCGTGGCGCGGACGCCCTGATCGGCCGCCTTCTTCCCGAACTGGCCGGAGTAGCTGATCCCCAGCGTGGTTCTGTCGGCGATCCGGAAATCGAGCCCGGCCCCGACGATGGCTGTATCCCTAGCGATCGGCACGCCGGCAATGGTGAACAGGTCGCCGCCGGCGAAGGCCATGTCCGCGGTCGGCGTGGTGTCGCCGAAGGCATGACGCCAGCCGAGCGTACCCTGCGCGGTTGCCTGCACCCCGCCGAGGTCGAAGCCGGCCGAGGCACGCAAGCCGAGCGTGGTGAAGGTGGTCTCGGTGGTCGAGGCGGCGGAGGTGAGCGCCGCGGCGCCACCCTGTTCCGTGAAGCCGTCGGTGTGAAGGTTGACATAGGCGAGACTGGCGAAGGGCTCGAAGGCAGCCATGCGCGTCTCGACGCGATAGCCGGCCTCGCCGAAGACCTGCGCGGTTCCGGCATCGTATTTAGCCGTCAGCGCATCGGCGAAGCCTGGAACGACGACGTTGCGGCTGGTGTCGATCCGGTTCCAGCTGTAGGCGACGCCGCCGCGCAGGCCCAGGCCGTCCCACTGTCCACCGCCATAAAGGCCGATGTGATAGGTGTCGCTGGAGCCGGAAGAGGCACGATCGTCGACGTCGAAACTGGTGTGGCTGTAGCCGGTCAGCAGGCCAACCCGCCAGGCGTCGCCGATGGCGGTGTCGCCGCCGGCGAGGAAGCCGCCGGTGGAGCGGTCGAGGCCGGCGGCATTGCCGTCGCCGCTCGCCGTGCCCCAGGAGCCGAAAGCTTGCCCCCACACGACGAAACGGCTGGTGTTAGCCTCGACCAGCTCCGGGCCGCCCTCGCCATAAGCCATCACTGGCATGGCGGGAGCGGTGACGTCGCCCATGGCCGCCCGGACTCGGGCGGTAGCGGCATCGGCGACGAAGCGGCTGTCCTCGATCAGCATCCCCTTGGCCGAGGCATGAACCTCGCCCGACGCGGCATCGAGCGCCAGGCGCGCGGCATCCTCGTCGGTCATCAGCAGCATGGCCCATGCAAGCGCATTGCCTTGGCCGAGCCGATCGAGGGCTCCGGCGGTCGCGATCTGGTTGCGGGTGATGGCGACGTTGGCGACCGCAACGTCGTTGCGCGCCAGGGTGAGGCTGATGTCGTTGCCGTCGCCGCCCTGGTAGTTGATGAGATGGTCGAGGAAGAGAAGGTCGTTGAGGTTGCCGACGGAGGCGAAGGTGCCGGCGACATCGGCCGCGCCATTGTTCTGGATGATCGTGTACGGCCCGTTGAGCAGGTTCCAGCTCTCGGCCGTCGCCGGTGTCAGGACCAGGTTGAGCGTCGCGCCTGATATGTCGACCGTGCCGCCGACGATCAATTTGTCGGCCCCGGACGGGGTCGCCTCGACCTCCAGGACGCCATGATTGACATAGTTGCCGCCGACCGTCTGCACGCCGATGGAATTGCCGACGCCATGCGTGCCGAGGATGGTGACATTGCCGCCTATGGTTCCGATGCCGCCAAGGCGCGCGCCGGAATCGACCGTGACATCGCCGGCGAGGCTGGCGTCGCCATGGCTGGCGTCGCCCACCACCAGCGTTCCCATGTCGACGGTGGTCAGGCCCGCATAGCTG
>NZ_RZRK01000416.1:0-5513 GCF_003997835.1 Mesorhizobium sp. M7A.F.Ca.CA.004.12.1.1 | reverse complement strand
GTCTGCACCAGGAGGTCGGAAACCTTCTCGAACAACGAATAGCGCCCCATCAACAGACCGAGGGGGATGGCCACCACCACGCCGAGTGCGAAGCCGATCGCGGCGCGCTGCAGGCTGATGCCGATATGCTCGATCAGCACGCCCGAAGCGAGCAGCGCCCACCAGGCGACCAGCACCTCGCTCAGCGGCGGAAAGAAGATGCGGTTCAGCCAGCCGAGTCGGGGCGCGATCTCCCACAGCAGGAAGAACAGGCCGAGCAGCGGCACGCCATAGAGGAACGTGCCGTGGCTTGCTTTCTTGCTCCGGATCTTGGCGCTGGCCTTGATGGCCGGGACCCTGGCGGCGGCTACCGTTTCGCCAGCGCCGGCAAACAGGTGGAGCGCTCCCGCGGAGCCAAACTTCTCGGTCAGATAGGCCATTGGTCCAGCTCCTCAGTGACTGAAGGCTGGCGACAGGGTCCAGTCCTTCTGCGCCTTGTTGACCTCGTCGCGCAGCACGTCCCAGACGCGGGCGCGATATAGATTGAATTCGGCGCTGGCGCGGATGTCGCCGTCGCGCGGTCGTGGCAGGTCGATGTCGATGATCTCTTTCACCGCGCCCGGCCGTGCCGTCATCACCACGACGCGGTCGGCGAGGAAGATCGCCTCGTCGATCGAGTGGGTGACAAAAATCACCGTGGTGTTGATCTTGCCCCAGATCCGCAGCAGCTCGCCTTGCAGAAGCTCGCGCGTCTGCTGGTCGAGCGCCGCGAACGGCTCGTCCATCAGCAGCACTTCCGGGTTGCTGGCCAGCGCACGCGCGATCGCCACACGCTGCTGCATGCCGCCGGACAGCTGGTTGGGAAAACGGTCCTCGAAACCGGCAAGGCCGAACAGCGCCAACAGATGGCGGGCTGTGGCGGTACGCTCGGCCTTGGCCACGCCGCGCACTTCCAGCGCATATTCGATGTTGGCGAGCGCCGTGCGCCAGGGAAACAGCGCATATTGCTGGAAGACATAGCCGGTCTTTGGATCGGGCCTGGTGATGCGCCTGCCGTCGAGCTGGACGTTGCCGCCGGTCGCCTGCGTCAGCCCGCCAATGATATCGAGCAGCACCGACTTGCCCGAGCCGCTCGGGCCGACCAGCGTGATGAACTCGCCCTTGCGGATGGAAAGATCGACGCCGTCGAGCACGGTGACGCGGTCGGTCGCCTCGCCATCCACGGTGACGAACTGCCCCGGCTTGAGCTGGAAGGTCTTGCTGATGTCGCTGACGACGATCCGGTCCATGTTCGGGCGATCCATATCTGTCTCCGATCGGTTCACTGCGCCACGCGGATGCGGTGCGTCGGGTCGAATTCCGAGCCGCCCGCCTTGCCGCGCTTCCAGCCAAGCGCGCGGGCATAGGAGCCGAACATCTGGCGGGCGTCGGCCTGAGCTTCCGTGATGCCGGTCGGCCCTTCGGCGAACTCGGCCACATAAAGCGCGTCGGTCGGGCAATAGATCTCGCAAAGAAAGCAGGTCTGGCAGTCCTCCTGGCGAGCGATCACCGGCACGCCATTGTCGGTCGCGTCGAAGACGTTGGCCGGGCACACCTTGACGCAGATGTCGCATTCGACGCAGCGCGTGGCCGAGACGATCTCGATCATGACGCCAGCTCCGCCAGCCGCTCAGGCGCACCTGCGATGCGGAACGCATCCACACCGGTGATGACCAGCCGGTGCGCGAAGGCCGGGCTCTTGCCCGGCAGATCGGTGCGGCGGTGCATGCCGCGGCTCTCGGTGCGGTGCAGCGCGGCGGCCACGGACCAACGCCCAGCAGCGGCGATCGAAGCTGCCTCTCGGGTACGGACCCGGTCCAGCCCCTCGCCTTGCAGATGGCTGCGCACGTCGCGCCAGACACTCTCCAGCCGCTCGCCGCTTTTCTCCAGGGCCTCGCCAGTGCGGAAGAAATTCTTGTCGAGCGGCGTGACTTCGCTACGCACCGCCTCGATAACTTCGCCCGCCGAGATGTCGTCCCTCGCCGATGATGCAGGACGCAAGCCGGCCTGGCCGAGCGATTGCACCGCGCTGCGGAACGCCTTGCCGGTCCGGCGCTTGGCATGGGTCGAGGCACCTTTGCCGGCCCACCAGCCGCTGGCCAGCGCCCAGGATGAATTGACGGCGCCGCCGCCTGATAGCGCACCGGTCATCATCTCGCGGCTGGCGGCATCGCCGGCAACATAGAGGCCGGGCACGCCGGTGGCGCAATCGTCGGAGACGATGTCGATGCCGCCGGTGCCGCGCACCGTGCCTTCGGCGCGCAAGGTGATACGGAACAGTTCGCTGAACGGATCGATGCCGGCGCGGTCATAGGGCACGAAGCAGTTCGGCTGGCCCTGGCGCAGCCAGCCTTGCAGCGCCGGCTCGGCCTGATCGAGCCGCGCGTAGACCGGGCCGTCGATCAGCGCGCGCGCCACTTCCTCCTCGCGGTCGCCGATGCCGTTACGCAACGGCTCGCCGGTCGGCCCGAGGATCGGCGAGCCGTCCTCGCGATGGAACGAGGCCCAGCGGAACGGCAGGCCCTTGTTCAGCGATGAGCCATAGGGCGCCAGCGTATATTTGCCGGTGAACTCCATGCCCGACAGGCTGGCGCCGGCCTCCGCCGCCATCAGATAGCCGTCGCCGGTCAGCCCGGTCGCGCCGAGGATGCGCTCGCGGAAAGCGCAGCCGCCCGTCGCCAGCACCACCGCGTTGGCGTCGACGCGCCAGTCCTGGCCGATCTGCCGGGCGACACCGGCGGCGCCGACGATGGCATCGCCGTCGGACAGAAGTTCGAGCGCTGGGTGATGGTCGAGCACGGTGACGCCGGCCAACAGCACCCGGCGGCGCATGAAGCGCATGTAGTCCGGCCCGCGCAGATTGGCGATGTAGAGGCGGCCGTCATCCTCGCTCGGAAAGGGATAGCCCCATTCGGACAGCCTGAGCAGATTGCGGTAGGCAGTATCGACGCAGCGCAGCATCCAGCGCGGGTCGGCGAGTTCGCCGGTGCGCTGCCAGCGCCGCTCGACGACGGCATGCCTGTTGTCGCCCGGCGGCACGCACCAGGTGCCGGTGTTGGAGGGCGCGGTGGCGCCGCTGGTACCGAGATAGCCCTTATCGGCCAGCACCACCTTGGCGCCGCTCTCGGCCGCAGCGACAGCCGCCCAGGCCGCTGACGGACCTCCGCCCAGCACCAGCACGTCGGCCTGGAGCAGCAAGCTGTCGGAAGCGGATTTTTGCGGCTTGTGCATGGATACCTGGCGAATGCGTTCGAAGCGGCGCCTGCGCTAAGCGGCGCGGGCGGCGCTGGAGGACCAGACCGGCTCGTTGCCGGCACTCCACTTGATGTTGCAGCCGATCGACGGCACCTGGCTGGCAGCGGGCCTGCCGCCCTCCAGCACCGTGTCGACCGCTGCGCGCAGATCGGCACCGGTCACCGGCTTGCCATTGCCCGGCCGCGCATCGTCGAACTGGCCGTGATAGGCGAGCCGCCGGTCGGCATCGAACAGGAAGAAGTCGGGTGTGCAGGCGGCGCCGTAGGCTTTCGCCGTCTGCTGCGACGCATCCTTGAGATAGGGGAAGGAATAGCCGAATTTTTCGGCCTCTTCGCCGATGCGGGCCAGCGTCTCCTCCGGATGCGCCTCATGGTCATTGGCGTTGATCGCCACCACTTGCAGCCCCTTGCCGGCATAATCCCTGGCGAAAACGGCAAACTGCTCACGGATCAGCACGACGAACGGGCAGCGGTTGGAAATAAAGGCGACGAGCAAGGCCGGCTTGGCGTCGAAATCGACGAGGCGGTGCAGCACGCCTTGCGCGTCGGGCAGCAGGAAATCGGCCGCCCTGGTGCCGAGGTCGATCGGATTGGACTCTGTCTTCGGCATTGATGCGCGCTCCCTTTGTGCAGCCGGTTTTCACAGGCCAAGGTGCGAGCGCCTCGAACGTTCGCAGTTAGTCTATGAATTTAGTATAATTATAGGCTGGAGAGCACATTCACGGTCAACCGCGCGGCTTAGAATATCGTGTCAATGTTTCAGGCCGAGCCGCCAAGTTTGTTCGGGCGGAAGCCGATCCGGAGAAATCCGGACGGACAGGATTTATCAAGCGCAACGGGTTCGACGACGAATTGGTACTGCCCAGCCGAAACGCCTTGCGATTTTCGCGACGTCATTCCCCTTCCGGATAGAGCGCCTTCGCCAGGTCGCGGATCGCATCTGATGTGCGCGGGCCGAAGCCGATCATGTAGGCGCCGTCAAGCACGACCAGCGCCTTGTTGGCCGCCGCCGGCGTTGCCGCCAGCGCGCGGTTGCCGAACACCTGCTCGGGCGTCGGGCCACCCTTGCCGTCGCTCATCATCAGGATGACATCAGGCGCCATCTCGATCAGCTTTTCCTCTGATGCCGCCTTGTAGCCCTGCACGACATCCATCGGGTTGCGGCCGCCGGCGTAGCGGATGATGGCGTCGGCCGAGGTGCCGGCACCGGCTGCGCTCAGCTTCACAAGGCCATGGAAGAACACCACCTTCTTGCGCCGCTCCGGCGGAATATTTGCTGCCAGGTCGGCTGCCGTCTGAAAGGCGGTGAGCACCTCGGTGGAAACCACCTTGCCCTTGTCCTCGAGCCCAAGGCTGGCGGCGATCAGTGTGATCTTGCGCTCGATGCCTTGCGGGGTGTTGTCCTGCGGGACGAAGACGATCGGGATCGCCAGCGACTTCAGCACCTCGACCGCCTCCGGCGGCCCGCTGTCCTCGGCCGCCAGGATCAGATCGGGACGCAAGCTGGCCAGCCCCTCGACCGAAAGCTGGCGGCGGTAGCCGACATTGGGCTTCCCGGTTACGGATGGCGGATATTTGCTGCCGCGATCGACGGCGATGATCCGCTCGCCGGCGCCGAGCGCGTGCACGATCTCGGTGACGTCGGAGCCGAGCGTCACGATTCGGGTCGCCGCGCCCGGCACGACGCTTCGCCCCAGCGCATCGACAACCGTCTCGGCGGCCAGCGCCTTGAAGCCGCAGGAAGGCGCCAGCACCGACAGCGCCAGAAGCAGCACCGCCGCGATCCTGCCCGGTTGCAACCAGCCGATCCTCTTGCCATCGCCCACACTTCCGACCATGCCGCTGCTCCCGTGCCAAATGCTTCTCGATGACGGTCGGCTATAAATTTAAAGTTGACTTATGTCATCATGTTTTAATATGTGACCCCTGCCCCGACCCGCCTGGTCGAGGGATTCTCGATCATGCCAGCCAAGGCCCTTCAGCCACCGCCAGCAGTTTTGCTTTTGCTTGGGGGCTGCATGACTATGACAACGACAACAAACACGACCTTGATGGCGAGCACCGCGCTCGCCTTCGTGCTCGGCCTCTGCGCCGTGCCTTTTGCCAACGCGCAGGAACAGGACCAGGAGAAAAAGGCCGCCGCCAAGGCCGGCCGCCTGGCGCCGGCCAATCCCGCGCAGAACCAGCCGGCGACCATGCTCGACGTGATCACCATCTCGGCGACGATGATCAAGACGGCGG
>NZ_RZRK01000415.1:0-5529 GCF_003997835.1 Mesorhizobium sp. M7A.F.Ca.CA.004.12.1.1 | reverse complement strand
TATCCCGACCCCGCCGGGCGCAAGCTGCGCCAGGCGATCGGCGACAAATATGCCGTCGCCGAGGGCCAGATCATCCTCGGCA
Source organism: Mesorhizobium sp. M7A.F.Ca.CA.004.12.1.1 (assembly GCF_003997835.1). Lineage (NCBI taxonomy): Bacteria > Pseudomonadati > Pseudomonadota > Alphaproteobacteria > Hyphomicrobiales > Phyllobacteriaceae > Mesorhizobium > Mesorhizobium sp. M7A.F.Ca.CA.004.12.1.1. The sequence continues at coordinate 5,447 of NZ_RZRK01000415.1, read as the reverse complement.
ACGGTTCCGAAGACCTTCTCTCCGTCATCAGCCGTGCCGTGTTGCGGCCGGGCGACGCGGTCGTCACGCTCTATCCGTCGTTCCCGTTGCATGAGGACTACGCAACGCTGATGGGGGCGACCGTCAAACGCGTTGTCGTCAACGACGATCTCACCATCAATGTCGATGCGCTGGTCGAGGCGGTGCGCGAACGGCCGCGCATGCTGCTGTTTTCGAACCCGATGAACCCGGTCGGCAGCTGGCTCTCCGGCGGCGATCTGTCCAGGGTTCTGGATGCGGTCGGCGACGAGACGCTGATCGTCATCGACGAAGCCTATGCCGAATATGCCAAGGGCGACGATTATGCATCGTCCCTGCCCTATCTCGAAAAGCTGGGCCGGCCCTGGATCGTGCTGCGGACCTTTTCCAAGGCGTTCGGTCTGGCCGGATTGCGGATCGGCTTCGGCATCGTCGGTGACCCGGAGCTGCGCGCGCTGCTCGATCGCGTCCGCACGCCTTTCAACGCCAACGCGATGGCCCAGGCGGCCGCACTCGCGGCACTGGCCGACGACGAACACCTTGCCAGGGTCGTCGCGCTGGCCAATGCAGAGAGAAAACGCGTCGAGACTTTCCTGGCGAGCAAGGGCCTCGATGTCGCTGCCTCCAGGGGCAACTTCCTGTTCTTCAACTGCCGGCAAGATGCTTCCGCCTTCGTCGAAGGCCTGCTGCGTCACGGCGTCATCGTCAAGCCGTGGAAGCAGCAGGGTTTTGACACCTATGTGCGAGTCAGCATCGGCTCGACAGCGGAGAACGACCATTTCATGGCCGTTCTGTCGGAGCTGTTGTGAATACACGCTTTGGTCGGGATTCGGACGGGCAAGTTGACCCGCGCCTTGCGGCTGCGATGTGCCAGTTCGGACACGATGACACTCTGCGGTGCAGTTCGTTGAACGAAGGCAATAGATTTTTTGGGCTTCAAGCCGACAGCAGGCCTTAACTTTCGCGGCGTGGGTTTTTACATCTCGGGGGTCTGCAAACGATCGACGCTGAGGAGGCTCCCTTGCAGCAACCAGATGACATCGCCGCCCGCCGATTGGGCATTCTCATCGAGCAATATGTGGAAGCGCGCAAAAAGCGCTACGACTATGTGTCGACCGAGCAGGCCTATCGGGCCATCCGGCAGGTCCTCAAACCCGCCATTCCCGATCGCGAACTCGACGACATGGTCGCCTCGCTTGCCGTGAAGAAGGGCCTGGCGGTCGTTTTCGACCGCCAAACCAAATCGTCTGCCGATCATGTTCCTCGGGGCACAAGGCCCTAGATCAACGCAGGTCTGCAGGCGTCGAGCGCCACATCGATACGGGGCCAAACGGCCCCGTATCGATGTGCATCGCCGGAGGAACGAGCGATACACCCGCGCCGTAGGCCTGTGTGCCGCGAGCCGACGGGCGTGGCGGCTTCAGGCGGCAGTGCTGACCTTGCCCGGCTCAAGGATCGACTTGACCTTGTCGGCGACGGCGCGTCCCAGATCGGCGTTGTTTCCGGCAGTAAAATGGATGCCGTCAACACCATCCGTGGTGAGGTAATCGCCGGCATTGAGAAAATCGATCTTCATGAAATCCGCCATCGCCTTGTACTGCCTGGCCAGATCCCTGGATTTTTCGTGCCCGCCACCAAACATGCCCTCGAACCACGGATCGGGCATCGGGGTCAGCGGCGGCGGCGCAATGACCAGCGCCTTGGGAGCCGGATAAGGGGTGCCGATGCCGCCGGCACTGGTCAGGATCTGCCCGACCAGTTTCGCCATTCCATTGGCGATCTCATAAGGCGTCCGGCGGAAATAAGACTTGGTGTCGTTGGTGCCGAGCATGACGATGACCAGGTCGAGCGGCAGATGGCTGGCGATGGCCGAGGGCAGATAGTTCGCCCCGTTCAGGCGCGGATCGTTGGGGTCGTCGAGACAGGTCGTGCGCGCGCTCAGGCCTTCTTCGATGATGTGGTAGCCCGCCCCCAGCGCCGCCGCCATCACACCGGTCCAGCGCTGATCATAAGGGTAGCGGTAGGTCGGCGACCCTTCCTTGACCGGAACCCAGCCCCAGGTCAGCGAGTCGCCGTAGCACATGATGTTTTTTGGCGGTGACATCCATGTTTCTCCATCTGTTTGCAATTGTCTGAACGCCGGCGCACTTGCTCTTCGCCGTTTCAAATCAGGGGTTTCGCACGCGCACTCCGTAGAAGATCGCCGCGCCGAGGATGATGACGCCCTGCGCGATGAGCTTGCCGGGCTCGTCGATGCCGAGCACCGTCATCACCACGAACAGCAGCGCAAAACACAGCGCCCCGAAGAAAGGCCCCCAGACGCCGCCGTCGCCACGACCGAAGACGACGCCGCCGAGGATCGTTGCCGCGACCGCCAGGATCGGCAGGTCGAGGCCGATACGGACGCTGCCGACGGCGATGGAACCGGTCTGCACCAGGGCGGCGATCGCCGCTATCAGGCCGGCGAGCGTATGCGCCAGGATGACCGTGCGCTGGACCGGCACGCCGGAAAAATGCGCGGCTTCGGCATTCTCCCCGACCGAAGCGACGTAGCGGCCAAAGATGGTCCGCGACAGAAGCAGCCACACCGAAGCGGTCAGCAGGACCCAGAACAGCACCGGCGTCGGAACCGACAGGAATTTCGTGTTGTATAGGTCGTTGAACAGCTTCGGCACATCGCCGGGCGGATTGCCGCTCGACAGGAACTGCACCAGCCCGACCAGGATGATGCTGACCGCCAGCGTGACGATGACCGCCGACACCCGCCGGTTGCCGATCATGAAGCCGTTGAACAGGCCGATGACGAGGCCGGTGGCGAGCGCCAGCACGACGAAGAAAGGCATCGACGCGCCGGGGAAAGTGCCCGACGAGATGAAATAGTTGATGAGCAGGATGATGCCGCCGCCAGAGAGGTCGATCGACTTCACCCGCATGACGACGAGCTGCCCCAGCACCAGGATGCCGAGCGGCACGATCTGCCTGACGAAGATGCCCATGATGTTGAGGTTGAGCATGTTCGGCCGCGCGATCCACAGCGTCGCCAGCAGCACGATGAAGACAAAATAGGACGGCGGGATGCGCAGCAGACGCCGGGCGATCGGATTTGCGAGAACGGCGGCCATCGCTCAGAGCCCCATTTTCTTGCGGGATTGCAACCCGACCACCGCCAGCAGGATGCCGCCCTTGATCGCTGTCTGAACAAAGGGCGAGACGTTGGCGAGGTTCATGCCGTTAGCCAGCAGCGCCATGACCAGCGCGCCGATCACTGTGCCGTGCAGGCTGCCGATGCCGCCGGAGAGCTGGGTGCCTCCGAGCGCCACGGCGGTGACGGTATCGAGTTCGAAAAGCAGACCGACATTCGGATCGCCCGACACGATGCGCCCGGCCAGGAAGACACCGGCAGCGGCCGCGAAACAGGAGCAGACCACATAGGCGAGGATAATGTTGCGGCGGTCGGAGACGCCGAAATTTCGGGCAGCGCTTTTGGCGCCGGACGCGATGCCGCCGCCGATCGCAAACAGATGCAGCCCGTACCGGGATCCGTAGAGCAGTTTCCACGCTGCCAGGATCACGGCGATGCCCCAGAAAACCGGATAGGAAATGCCGAGGAAACTGCCCGAGACGGCATCGATGACGATCTCCGGCACGGTGCCACCGGAGACGGGACGCAGGATGCGCGTGATGCCGAGCACGATGTACTGCGTCGACAGCGTCGCGATGATCGGATGGACGTTGAAGCGGGTGATCGCCAGGCCGTTGGTCAGCCCGATGAGTGCCGCCAGCACGAAGACCGCCGGGATCAGCACGATCGCCGGCTGGTCGAGCGCCAGCACCGCGGTGGTGAAGCTGATGACCGAACCGACCGACAGGTCGAGCCCGCCGATGAGCACGACGACGAGCTGTCCGATCGCCGCGATGATCAGCGGCATCGCCTGGGCTACCAGGTTGAAGAGGTTTTCGGCCGTGGCGAACTGTGTCGTCTCGACGGCCAGCCACAGCGAAATGAGCAAGGCGACCAGAAGCGGCAGGCCCCACAGGCCTTGCCGGGTGTTCCGGCCACTCAGGATGTTGAAAAGCGAACGATGCATGGAGGCCCCTAATGCTGGCGCGTGGAACCGCCCATCAGGGCCGCGTCGAGGATCTTGTGTTCTGTCGCCTGCGCTGCCGGCATTTCGGCAACGATGGTATCGTCGTGGACGACGTAGATGCGATCGCAGAGCCCGATCAACTCGATCGTCTCACGCGACAGCACCAGCACGGCGCCGCCCTTGGCGGTAAAGTCGCGCAGCAGGTGGTAGATCTCGGACTTGGCGCCGATGTCGACTCCGCGGGTCGGCTCCTCGACCAGCAGAAGATCGAGATCGGCGGCCAGGTAGCGGCCGAGCAGAACCTTTTGCTGGTTGCCGCCGGACAGGGAGCCGACCGGCGCGGACGGCCCTGCCGCCTTTATGTTCATGACCTCCATCATGCGGGCGATCACGTTTCGATACGGCCGCGCCGCCGCGAGTTCGGATCGCCTCGAATGCAATCCGATGGCGATGTTGTGGGCGATCGGCAAAGCGAGGAAGAGCCCCTCTTCCTTGCGGTCCTCGGGAACGAAGCCGACCCTCAGCTGCTGCAAATGGCGAACGCCTGATGATGGCGGGAGCGGCATTTTCAGCGCTTTGCCGTTGACGGAAATCGTCCCGGCGGAGGGATGATAGCGGCCGATCAGCGATCTCAGGAAGCGCTGCTGGCCCTGTCCCTCCAGGCCGGCCAGGGCGACGATCTCGCCCTTGTGCAATGTCAGCGACAGCGGCCGCGATGTCTCGGTGATCCTCAGGTTCTCGACGCGCAGGATCTCGTCGCCTTTGTTATCAGTACGATCGGGAAAAAGGTCCTGGAGTTCGCGTCCGACCATCATGGCGATGAGTTCGTCGGTGGTGATCTCGGACACCATTCTTGTGCCGACCAGTGCGCCGTCCTTCAGCACCGTCACCGTGTCGCACAGCTCGAATATCTCCTCCATGCGATGCGAGATGTAGACGATGGCTTTTCCCTTATCGCGCAGCCGGCGGATGTTGCGGTTGAGCACATCGACATCGGCTGCGTTGAGCGCCGCCGTCGGCTCGTCGAGGATGAGCACGCTGGCGTCCGCCTGGATGCAATGCGCGATCTCGACGAATTGCCGCTCGGCTATGGTCAGGTTTGAAACGAGTTGCGACGGGTCGAGCGTGAGGCCGAGTTCGCCAAGCGCCTTGGCGGTCTGGCTGCTCATCACCCGATAATCGATCGAGCCGAACCGTGTCGTCGGCTCCCGGCCGAGAAACATGTTCTCGGCGATCGACAGATTGGGCAGCAGCGAATGCTCCTGGAAAACGGTCGAAATGCCGGCATCGAGTGCGGCTCGCGGCGATTTCAGATCGAGCTTCTCCCCGTTCATGAAGATC
>NZ_RZRK01000414.1:0-5540 GCF_003997835.1 Mesorhizobium sp. M7A.F.Ca.CA.004.12.1.1 | reverse complement strand
GCACCCGCACCATCTTCAACCTGCTCGGGCCGCTCTCCAATCCGGCCGGCGTCAAGCGGCAGCTGGTCGGTGTGTTCCTGCCGGAATGGATCCTGCCGGTTGCCGAGACGCTGAAGGCGCTGGGTGCCGAGCATGTCTGGGTTGCCCATGGCGACGGCTATGACGAGATCACCACCACCGGCGAGACGCAGGTTGCCGAACTGATCGGCGGCGAGATCCGCAGCTTCACCCTGACGCCTGAAGCGGTTGGGTTGCCGCGCCACAGCAAGGACGAATTGCGTGGCGGCGATGCGGACTACAACGCCAAGGCCTTGCGCGATATGCTGGGCGGCGCCGCCGGCGCCTATCGCGACACCGTGCTGATGAACGCCGGTGCAGGACTGGTTGTGGCCGGCAAGGCGACGACGCTTGGCGACGGCATCGCGGCGGCGGCGCAAGCCATCGATAGCGGCCGTGCCCTGCGAGTGCTCGACAGGCTGGTCGAGATTTCGAACGGATAACGGATAGAGCGTGTCTGACATTCTTCGCAATATCGAGGCCTACAAGCGCGACGAAATCGCGGCAGCAAAGGCACGCGTGCCGTTGGCCGAAATCAAGGCCCGGGCAAAAGACGCCGACGCACCGCGCGGCTTTCTTGCCGCACTGGAAGCGAAGCGCAAATCCGGCGCCTTCGCGCTAATCGCCGAGATCAAGAAGGCGAGCCCTTCCAAGGGTCTGATCCGTGCCGATTTCGATCCACCGGCGCTGGCGCAGGCCTATGCCAAGGGTGGTGCTGCCTGTCTTTCGGTGCTGACCGATGCACCGTCCTTCCAGGGTGCGCCCGAATTTCTCACCCGGGCGCGAGCCGCCGTCGCGCTGCCGGCGCTGCGCAAGGATTTCCTGTTCGATCCGTATCAGGTCTACGAAGCCCGCGCCTGGGGCGCGGATGCCATCCTGATCATCATGGCCAGTGTCGACGACGTCCTGGCCAGCGAGCTCGAGGCGACGGCCTTCGAACTCGGCATGGATGCACTGGTCGAAGTGCACGACGAGACCGAGACGCAGCGCGCGCTAAAACTGTCGTCGCGGCTGATCGGCATCAACAACCGCAATCTGCGCACATTCGAGACCAGCCTCGACACTTCCATGCGGCTGGCGACGATGGTTCCGGCCGACCGCTTGCTGGTCAGCGAGAGCGGTATTTTCTCGCATGACGACTGCCTCAGGCTGCAAAAGAGCGACATCGGCACTTTTCTTGTCGGCGAGAGCCTGATGCGGCAACAGGACGTCACCGCGGCGACGCGCCTGCTTCTGACAGGCAAGGCTTTGGCCGAGGCCATCTGACGATGGTATCGGGCCTTACCCATCTCGGCGCGCAGGGCGAGGCCAACATGGTCGACGTCGGCGACAAGGACGAAACAACGCGCACGGCGATCGCCGAAGGCTTTGTCGCGATGCAGCCCGAGACGCTGAAGATGATCCTCGCCGGCAACGCCAAGAAGGGCGATGTGCTCGGCACTGCGCGCATCGCCGGTATCATGGCGGCGAAGAAGACGCATGAACTGATCCCGCTCTGCCACCCGCTGCTTTTGACCAAGGTTTCCGTCGACATCGAGCCCGACCATGCTTTGCCGGGCCTGAAGGTCACCGCACTGGCGCGCGTCACCGGCAAGACGGGTGTCGAGATGGAAGCGCTGACGGCTGCCTCGGTCGCCTGCCTGACCATCTACGACATGGCCAAAGCAGTAGACCGCGCCATGGTCATCACCGGCATCCGCCTGGTCGAAAAGACCGGTGGCAAGTCGGGTGACTACAAGGCGAGCGCCTGATGGCGCTGGTTCCTATCGCGGAGGCGCTTGAACGCCTGCTTGATGGCGCGGCGCCTCTAGCCGGCGAAAGCGTTCCCCTGTTCGAGGCTGTGGATCGTGTTCTGGCGGAACCGGTCGTAGCACTTCGCACCCAGCCGCCTTTCAATGCTTCCGCCATGGACGGCTATGCAGCGCGCGCCGCCGACGTCACGTCGGTCCCATCCAGGCTGTCGGTGATCGGCATGGCGCCGGCTGGGCGTGGCTTCGACGGCACGGTCGGCCAGACGCAGGCCGTGCGCATCTTCACCGGCGCGCCGCTGCCCGAAGGCGCCGACACCATCGTCATCCAGGAGAATGTCCGCGATCTCGGCGGCGGCGAAATCGAAGTGACCGAGCCAACGGCGCAATGGCGCAATATCCGCCGCATCGGGCTCGATTTTTCAACAGGCGACATGCTGCTGGAAAAAGGCCGCTTGCTCGACCCGGCGGCACTGTCGCTGGCAGCATCGGCCAACCATCCTCGGGTCCGCGTGGTGAAACGGCCGCTGGTCGCCATTATCGCCACCGGCGACGAATTGCTGCCGCCGGGCAGCGATCTCGGCCCGGACCAGATCATTTCATCGAATGCCTATGGCGTCGCCGCCACCGCACACTCGGTCGGCGCCCGCGCGCTCGATCTCGGCATTGCCGCCGATCGCAAGGAGGCTATCGCCGAACTGGTGCAAAAAGCGGTCGCGGCCGGTGCGGATGTCATTGTGACGCTTGGTGGCGCCTCGGTCGGCGATCACGACCTGATCCACGACGTGCTGACCGGCGAAGGCATGACGCTCGGCTTCTGGAAGATCGCCATGCGTCCTGGCAAGCCGCTGATGTTCGGCCGCCTCGGCGATATCAGGTGCATCGGCCTGCCCGGCAATCCGGTGGCAAGCCTGGTCTGCTCGCAGTTGTTCCTGAAGCCGCTGCTGGCGCGGCTCGGCGGCCGCAATCATCGCCAGGACATACGTCCGGCACGGTTGGGTGCCGCCATGCCGGCCAATGATCTGCGCCAGGACTATGTGCGAGCGGTGGTCAGGGAAGATGACGGCGCGCTGGTGGCGACGCCGTTCGGTATCCAGGATTCCTCGATGCTGAGAATGCTGGCCGACGCCAACGGGCTGATCGTGCGGGCGCCGTTTGCCCCCGCAGCAGCTGCTGGCGAGGCTTGCAGCGTACTGATGCTGCGCTGAAGCAGCGCAGAACAAACCATTAATAACAAACAGAAAATTACGTCGGCGCTATTCCGATATCAAGGCGCGGGTCAGCGGATGCGCCGGATCGGCAAGGCCGTCGACAATGCTGAAATGATGCCGGTCAGGCTCGACCACGGTGCCGGTGGTGGCGCCGAGGCCGGTCCAGATGTTGGCAAGCAGCGCATTCTGGCGCAGGAATTCGGCGCGCTCGCCGCCACCGGCCCAACAGGTGATGCGGGCACCATCCATGGGCCGCAGCAGCGCCGGGCTTTCAGCCAGCGCCTCATCTTCGTCGATGGCCAGAGTCGCGTTCATCTCGGTGCGCATGATCGGACGCAGATCGTGGACACCCGAAATCGAAACGACATGGCGCACGCGCCGCGCCACATCGTCCGTCAGAGACGTGGTTGTCGTCACCATCCGGCTGGCAAGATGGCCGCCGGCCGAATGTCCGGTCAGCATCAGCGGCCCGTCGACCATTGCCGCCGCCTTGCCGATCGCCACGCCGATCTCCTGGACGATGCCGGCGATGCGTAAGTCCGGGCACAGCGTGTAGGACGGCATCGCCACGGCAAAGCCGCTGCTGACCGCACCATTGGCGAGATGCGACCAGAAACTCTTGTCGAACGCCTTCCAGTAACCGCCATGGATGAACACCACCAACCCTTTGGGCGTGGCGCTGGGGAGGAAGAGATCGAGCCGATTGCGTCGCCCATCGCCATAGGTGATGTCGAGCCGTGCCCGGCCCTGCGCCGAGAGTGCGTCACGAAACGCTTGCGCAGGCTCCACCCACGCGGCCGGCCATCGGTCGCTGCCGGCGATATTCGCACCGTTGGCATAGGCATCATCCCAATCGACGATGTGACGTTCGAACATCTGCGCCCTTCCCCAAAAACGGCATCGCTGTTCCGCTAGCAATGGCCACCGCCACGCCATGCGTCAATGCTCTAGGGCAAAAACATTTTAGGCTTGAAACAAATTTCGACTGGTGCGATCCTGCCCGCACGAACAGCCGACAATGGGAGGTCTGCTGTGCTGCCCGAAGCCTGCAAATGGTCACCCCGTTCGGGTGGCGTCGAGCAAGGCGCGACTTGCGGCACGAAGCCTCCTCAAAAAAAGCAGGACCTTCAGATCACTGGTCAGGCGCCTCGCGCACTGGCCGTCCAGCAGACAGGAGAGCGGCGACATGCTTGGGCCTTCAGCGCATATCGACACGTTCACGCGCGATCACCTGCCGCCGCCGGAGCAATGGCCTGAAATCCTGCTCGACGGCTTCGACTATCCCGAACGCCTCAACGCCGGTGTCGAACTGACCGACAGGCTGGTCGAGAAAGGCCTGGGCGACCACACCGCGCTGATCGGCAATGGCCGCCGCCGCACCTACAAGGAACTGTCCGACTGGACGAACAGGCTGGCCCACGCGCTGGTCGAGAATTATGGGGTCGAGCCCGGCAACCGGGTGCTGATCCGTTCGGCCAACAACCCCGCCATGGTCGCCTGCTGGCTGGCCGCCACCAAGGTTGGCGCCGTGGTCGTCAACACCATGCCGATGCTGCGCGCCGGCGAACTCGCCAAGATCGTCGACAAAGCGGAAATCACCGTCGCGCTCTGCGACACCAGGCTGATGGACGAGATGACCGCCTGCGCCAAGGACAGCGCATTCCTCAAGCAGGTCATCGGTTTCGACGGCACCGCCAACCATGATGCTGAACTCGATCGTGCCGCTCTCGACAAGCCGGTGACGTTCACCGCAGTCGACACCGGCCGCGACGATGTTGCCCTGCTCGGCTTCACCTCGGGCACAACAGGCGTTCCGAAGGCGACGATGCATTTCCACCGCGACCTGCTGATCATCGCCGACGCCTACGCCCGCGAAATCCTGGAGGTGACGCCGGACGACATCTTCGTCGGCTCGCCGCCGCTGGCCTTCACCTTCGGCCTTGGCGGACTCGCCATCTTCCCGCTGCGCTTCGGTGCGGCGGCGACGCTGCTGGAGCAGGCGACGCCACCCAACATGATCCACATCATCGAGACCTACAAAGCGACGATCTCTTTCACCGCGCCGACTGCCTACCGCGCCATGCTGAAGGCCATGGATGAAGGAGCGGACCTGTCATCGCTGCGCGTCGCCGTTTCGGCCGGCGAAACCTTGCCTGCTCCCGTTTTCGAAGTGTGGACACAAAAGACCGGAAAGCCGATCCTCGACGGCATCGGAGCCACCGAGATGCTGCACATCTTCATCTCCAACCGTTTTGACGACATGAAGCCCGCGTCGACCGGAAAGCCGGTGGGCGGCTACGAGGCGCGCGTCGTCGATGACGAGATGCGCGAGGTGCCACGCGGCGCGACCGGCAGGCTTGCGGTGCGCGGACCGACCGGCTGCCGCTACATGGCCGATGACAGGCAGAAGGAATACGTGCGCGACGGCTGGAACCTCACCGGCGATACCTTCACGCAGGACGAGGACGGCTTCTTCCATTTCGCCGCACGCTCCGACGACATGATCGTCAGCGCCGGCTACAAC
>NZ_RZRK01000413.1:0-5548 GCF_003997835.1 Mesorhizobium sp. M7A.F.Ca.CA.004.12.1.1 | reverse complement strand
ATCATGGCAAGATCACCACGCTCGGCTATCTTTCGCACGGCATTTTCGCGCAATCGGTAGGCGGTGGCGGCGGTGCTTCGGGTGCCGCGGCCAACGCTTCGGAGGCCGACATGACGATCGGCGGCGCGATTTCTCTGCCGAGCGGCGACGGCTCCAATGGCGGCCATGTCACGGTCAACAATGACGGCATCATCGAAACCTGGAAGGATGGAGCGCTCGGCATTTTCGCCCAGTCCGTCGGCGGCGGCGGCGGTTATGGCGGCGTGGTATCGGCCGACACGGCGGGAGACGAGTCGGTTGCGCTGCAGCTTGGCGGCTTCGGCGGCAATGGCGGCAATGGCGGCAAGCTCGATGTCACGGTTTCCGGCACCATCATCACCCATGGCGAGCGCGCGCATGGCGTGGTCGCGCAATCGGTCGGCGGCGGTGGCGGCTATGGCGGCGACGCCAAGGGCAAGAGCTCGAATGCGTTGGCCATTGGCGGTCTCGGCGGCAATGGCGGCGATGGCGGCGATGTTACCGTCATCCGCACCGGCACGATCACGACGACGGGCAAGGATTCCATCGCCATCATCGCGCAGTCGGTCGGTGGCGGCGGCGGCATCGGTGGTGCCGGTTTCGGCCGCTTTGGCGCCGACGACGACGGCGGCGGGCCAAACGCCATCGGCTTCAACACGCCTGGTGGCACCAAGGGCACCGGCGGCAAGGTAACCATCATCCAGTCCGGCGCCATTGAGACCGATGGCGACCGTGGACACGGCGTCGTTGCCCAGGCGGTGGGCGGTGGCGGTGGCGCCGGCGGCATGGATTCGCTGGCCATGGGCCAGTCGGCGGCCGGCTCGCAAGGTGGTATCGGCGACGCTGCGGCGTCGGCCGCTAGCACGGACAGCCAAGTCTGGGTCAAGGGCGCAAGTTCGTATGCGATGTTCGGCCAGAGCGCGACAGGCGACGGCAATGCCCATGCGGTCGATCTGACGGCGGGTGACAGCCTGTTCGCGCAAGGTGCGGATTCCGTGGCTGTCTATGGCGAGAGCACGGCCAAGGGCGCCAAGGGCAACATCACCATCAACCTGAATGGCCAGTACACGATCGGCGGTGCCGGAACCGGCGTGGCGGCGATGCTTGTCGGGGGCGCAGACAACACGCTGAACAACCACAGCCTGCTCTATGCGATGGGGGCAACGCCGAGTTTCACCATCCAGGCGTCGCAATTTCAGGCATTCCAAGCCTTCCTGTTGGCGCCCGGTCCCGTCGTGCCGACGAATGCGATCCTGGAATCGCTTCTGGACGATTTCAGCCCACTGGCTATCACCGGCACATCGGGCGATGACCATGTGGAGAATTCGAAGAGCGCCGACACGCTCGGACGGGTGATCGGCAACATGGACCTCGGCGGCGGCACGAACAGCTTCCACAATATCGCCGACGCCTCGATGGTCGGCCTCAAGACCATCGATCTCGGCGGCGGCAAGTTCACCAATGACGGGCTGTTTACCAATCAGGGCATCGGCGTCGTGGCCAAAGTGGATGTCACGGGCGGCTTCACGCAGATATTCTCGGGCGACTTCGTCACCGACGTCGATCTCAACAACCAGATCACGGATGCCCTGGCACTAACGGTGGCCGGAGACTTCGATGGTGAAGCGCCGTTGAATTTCCTGTCGATCGACAAATTGTTCGCCGAATATGTGCTGGCCACCGGATCGGCGATGACCGATTCCGGCATCACGCCCACGACGCTGCATCCGGCGGTCGGCTTCAATTTCCTGACCAAGGTGGTCGGCGGAACGGATCTGGTTCTCTATGCCGACAATCCGACTTTCCTGGAGTTGGCACAGGATCCTAACTCCGGCACGACCGATCCCGGCGTCTTCCAGATGGCGCAGTATCTCGATGATGTCGAGGCTTCTTCGAGCCCAGACAATCCGATGGCGCTGTTGATCAACATGCTGCGCTTCCTGCCCGATGAAATGGAGCTCGGCTCGGCCCTGACGCGGCTGACGCCGCACTATGCCGTGCACACATTCGAGATGATCAACCGCTCCACGGACATCATGCTGGAGGCGGCGCGCGAATGCACCGGCGTTCGCGCCTACAAGGATCCCGACGGACGCTGTGTCTGGGCGTCGATCAGTCCGCAAGCCGAGTACAGCCGCGACGCTGAGGCCGGCACCACCAGCCGAGACGACGTCATGAAGACGATGTCGCTTGGCGGCATTGGCGAGGTCAGCCAGCACTGGTCGCTCGGCGCAACGATAGGCCGGACCGAATTCGACTCGAAGATCGATTTCAACGGCGAATTGCTGTCGGCCACGACAGGCGAATCCTGGCAGGCGTATGCGCTGGCGAAATATGCCGACAAGAACTACTTCATCGACTTCGCAGTCGGCGGCGGCACCGGCTCCTTCAAGGGCGAGCGCGATACGCATCTCGATCAGGTGGCCTTCATTCCGGGCGAAACGCTGATCGGCGATTATCTGCCGGAGGCATTGCTGCCTGGCATCGGCAACAGTGTCACCTACACGCAGAAAACCGCCCAGTTCGGCGGTTCGGCGCGGCTCGGCATAACGCAGGAGATGGGTGCTTTCTACCTGCAGCCGACCCTGCAGTTCGACGCGCGCTGGCTGCGTGTTTCCGGCAAGGAAGTGGGCTCGGTTGCCGCCTTCAACTTCGACGGCAGCGCCAACATGTATTATTCGGCGACGCCGGCTTTCGAGATCGGTACCGACATTGCACTCAGCGACATTGCCAGCCTTCGCGTCTACGGCAAGGCTGGCGTGGAGTTTTCCGACAAGGAGTGGGAAATCGAAGGTCGCTTCGCGGCGGCGGAGAATCTGCCTGGCAACCCCGCATTGCACTTGACGGAGGCCGTCGATTCGCCGCTCTATCGGGTCGGCGCCGGCCTTGAGCTGAACGGCGTCAATGGCGTCGGCATGTCCGTCAGATATAATGGCGCCTTCGGCGAAACGGTTAAACAGAACGCGATCAGCGCGTCTCTCAAGGTCAGTTTCTAGCTGGCCCGAGGCGGAGCCGGGCGGGAGGGATCTTGATGAGGAAGTACGCGTATTTCGTGGCGATGCTGGGTGTTGCCTGCACCGTCGGCGTGGCGGCCGTGGCGGCGCAAACCAAGAGCGACAAGGCGGTCGCGGCACCCGCTGCCGCGGATGTGCCGCAGTTGCCCGGCGGCGCGTCGGCACTGTCTGAAACCCACGGCGACTGGACGGTCAATTGCCAGATATCGGGCACGGCCAAGACCTGCAGCCTGTCGCATCAGCAATTCAACAAGCAAAGCAATCAGCGGCTGCTGGCGATCGAGCTGTCGAGCAAGACCGGCGAGGATGCCATGGGCACGCTTGCGTTGCCGTTCGGCCTGGCGCTGGCCAAGGGGGTCAGCCTGACCATCGACGATCAGAAGCTGGACGGCAGCCTGGCGTTCAACACCTGCCAGGTCGTCGGCTGTCTGGTGCCGGTGGTGTTCGATGCGACTGTCACGCCGCTGCTGAAATCAGGCACCACACTGAAGATCGACGCTTTCGCGGCAGATACCGGACAAGCGGTGAACTTTTCCATTCCGCTCAACGGCTTCGCCGGCGCGCTTGCCCGGACCGCGCAGCTTTTGACCAATTGAGGTAGAGCCGCAGGACTTAAAGCGCTGCCTGAATGTCGTCTCGCGGCAGGGCAGTGCGTCACTGCCTCAGAACGTCTCTGCGTCGGTTCAAACGATGATGGTTTTAAGCCTTTCGGCGATCAAGGCGGCGAGCCGCGCCGCCACATCGTCCTTGCTCATCTCCGGCCATTCCTCGACGCCAGCCTTTGACACGATCCGCACCCGGTTGCGATCGCCGCCCATCACGCCAGAAGAACCGACGCCGCTTCCCTGCGACACGTCGTTGGCGACGATGAGATCGGCGCCTTTTTTCTTGAGTTTGGCCTCGGCGTTGCGCAGGAGATCCTGCGTCTCGGCGGCGAAGCCGATAATCAGGCCGGGTCGCTGGCTGTGATGGCCGACGCCGGCGAGAATGTCGGGATTTTCGACCATGCGCAGCACCGGCGGCCCTTCGCCGGCCACCTTTTTGATCTTCTCACCGGCTGAATTTTCGGTTCGCCAGTCGGCAACGGCGGCGACGAACACCGCCGCGTCGGCAGGCAGGAGCTGTTCCACCGCGTCGCGCATCTCTTGCGCACGTTCGACATGGATGGTCTTCACGCCAGCCGGATCGGCAATGCCGACAGGACCGGAGACGAGGTGCACATCGGCGCCGAGCCTGGCCAGTGCTGCCGCTATGGCATGGCCCTGCTTGCCGGACGAACGGTTGGCGATGTAGCGCACCGGGTCGATCGGCTCATGCGTGGGGCCGGAGGTGACGATGATCCTGCGCCCCGACAGCGGCTTCGGGCCGACGTCGAGCAGTGCGTCGATCGCGGCGACGATCTCCAGCGGCTCGGCCATGCGGCCTTCGCCCGCTTCATTGCTTTCGGCCATCTCGCCCCTGACCGGACCGACGAAGATGACACCGTCTTTCTGCAGCGTCGCGCGGTTGCGGCGGGTGGCCGGATGCGCCCACATCCTCGGGTTCATGGCTGGCGCCATCAGCACCGGCTTGTCGGTGGCGATGAGCACCGTGGAGGCCAGATCGTTGGCGTGGCCATTGGCGAGCTTGGCCATCAGGTCGGCGGTGGCTGGCGCCACCACCAGCAGGTCGGCCTCGCGCGACAGCCTGATGTGGCCGACATCGTGCTCGTCCTGGCGGTCGAACAGTTCGGTAAAGACATGGTCGGCGGAGAGCGCGCCGGCCGACAGCGTGGTGATGAACTCCTGCGCGGCCGATGTCATGACCACCCGAACGCCGGCTCCGCGCTCGCGCAGCCGGCGGATGAGATCGAGCGCCTTGTAGGCGGCGATGCCGCCGCCGATGATGAGCAGGATGCGCTTGCCGGAGAGGCTCATGCCCAAGACCAGTTCTTATCGAGTGTCATGCCGGCTTCAGCGCCGGTTCGATATCGGTATGGATGAAATCATTGCCCTTGAAAAGCAGCGGCAGGTTTCGCGTCCTGGCGAGGGCGTAGGAAAAACAGTCGCCCATGTTGAGTTTGGCGGGATGGCCAGTGCCGCGGCCATAGAGGGCATAGGCTTCAATGCCGGCCTGTGCATGTTCGGCAGTGAGAGCGACGATCGTGACTTTCAGTCTTTCTAGAAGGCCTCTCAACTCAGCTGTGCCGGCCGCCCCATAACGTCCGACGACGACCGTGCCACATTCCATCAGGGTCGCGGCGCTCATAAACATCAGCTGATTTCCGGCGAGGCGCTGGGCTATCACCGGTGCATCAGGCTCCTGCTTGAGGATGGCCAAAATCGCGGAGGTGTCGATCACCACAGTCAGTCCTCCTCGATGAAGGACCAGAGCTCATCCGTTAGTTTTTTCTGATCGAAGTCCACTTTTCGCAATCGTCGACCGAATTCGAGGATTTCCTCTGCCGTGACGACATCGTCGTCGTGCTTGTTGACTGCCGCTACATCCTTCAACAACAGGGTTCTTGCCTCCTGCTC
>NZ_RZRK01000412.1:0-5555 GCF_003997835.1 Mesorhizobium sp. M7A.F.Ca.CA.004.12.1.1 | reverse complement strand
CGGAGGTGTCCTTAAAGAAGAGAGCCGCCGATGGCGCCAAGCCGATCACCGGGGCCGAGATCTTCCCGGGCAAGAAGGTCGTGCTGTTTGGGGTTCCCGGCGCCTTCACACCGACCTGCAGCAACAACCATTTGCCGGGTTATCTCGAGAACCACGATGCCATCCTGGCGCGCGGCGTCGACACCATCGCCGTCGTTTCGGTCAACGACGTCCATGTCATGGGCGCCTGGGCGCACTTCACCGGCGGTGAGGGCAAGATCATGTTCCTCGCCGACGGCAGTGGCGATTTCGCCAAGGCGGTAGGCCTCGACAATGACCTTTCCGCCAGCGGCATGGGGCTGCGTTCGAAGCGGTTTTCGATGATCGTCGACGACGGCAAGGTCACCGCGCTCAATGTCGAGACCAAGCCTGGTGTCGACGAGTCCGGCGCGGCTCATATTCTGGGACAGCTCTGAAGTTCAGCGCGGCGTGGGGTGTGGAACGACGATCGCGCTTGTAGCCCAGGGCTTGCGTTTGGGGGGATTCTAGCGATGTTTGACATGTTCTGGCGCGCTATCGCGATCGGCATCGGCGCCACCGTCCTGATGGATCTCTGGGCCATCTTCCTGCACAAGGCGTTCGGCCAGCCACGGCCGAACTGGGGGCCGGTCGGTCGCTGGGTCTGGCATCTCCGTGACAAGGTCTTCCACGACGATATCGGCGGTGCCGCACCGTACGTGCATGAAAAGGCGCTGGGTTGGGCCTTTCACTATTTTGTCGGCATCGTCTACGGCATCATCCTGGTGGTGCTGGCCGGAGCGGGCTGGCTTGCCGCGCCGACATTCCTGCCGGCCTTCATCCTCGGCATCGTCACCGTCGGCGCCGGCTGGTTCCTGCTGGCACCCGGCATGGGCGCCGGCTGGGCGGCCTCGAAGCGGCCCAACCCGATGCTGATCCGGGCGCTGAATCTGGTGTCGCACACCGTGTTCGCACTTGGGCTTTGGGGCACGGCGCTGCTGATCCGATAAGGGTCTACAACTGCGCTGGCCAGTCGATCGGCAGCCAGCAGTAGATAACGCGGTGCGCGCCGATATCGTAGTAGTTGCCACCCCCGCCGGCTGATCCGCTTCTTCGTACCTGAGAGCCGCGCCGCTCCGGAAATCAATAGCTCTGGGTAGAGCGCCGCACTTTCGCGATTGCCGGTTGTTTGGCCGGCGCAGCAGGCTTTGCCGCTGCTGCAGGCTTGAACGGACCTTTCTTGAACGGCGCCATGCCTTCGCGCGCAAGCTCGTCGGCGCGCTCGTTCTCGACATGACCGTCATGGCCCTTGACCCAGTTCCAGGTGACCTTGTGGCGCTTGTTGGCCTCGTCGAGCGCCTGCCAAAGTTCACCGTTCTTCACAGGCTTCTTGTCGGCGGTCTTCCAGCCGTTCTTCTTCCAGCCGTGGATCCACTTGGAAATACCGTCCATGACATACTTGCTGTCGGTGTGAAGGTCGACCGTGCACGGCTCCTTCAGCGCGTTCAGCGCCGAAATGGCGGCCAACAGTTCCATGCGGTTGTTGGTCGTCTCGGCTTCGCCGCCGGAAAGCTCCTTGGTGGTGCCGTTGAAGCGCAGGATCGCGCCCCAGCCGCCAGGGCCGGGATTGCCCGAACAGGCGCCGTCGGTGAAGATCTCAACCAGTTTGCTCATGATACCCCATATCAGGCCAATCCATATTCCGAAGGAGATTTGATCGCCCGGTGGAACCGCATCCTTCTGATGTATTCGGTCGGATCGCGCTTCATCACCAGCCCGCCATCGGGGACGGTCAGCCAGTCGTACAGCCGGGTCAGCATGAAGCGCAACGCCGAACCGCGCGCCAGCACCGGCAGCGCAGCTTGTTCCTGGTCGCTCAGGGGCCGGACGCTCTGGTAGCCGGCGAGCAGCGCCTTGCCCTTGGTGAGGTTGAAGGAAAAATCCTTCTCGAAGCACCAGGCGTTGAGACAGGTGGCGACATCATAGGCGTAGAGGTCGTCGCAGGCGAAATAGAAATCGATCAGGCCGGACAGTTTTTCGCCGAGGAAGAAAACGTTGTCCGGGAAAAGATCGGCGTGGATGATGCCTTTGGGAAGGTCCTTCGGCCAGTTGCGCTCGAAATCGGCAAAGTCGGCATCGACCTCGGCCGCTAGGCCCGGCTCGACCTCGTCTGCGCGATCGCGCGCTGCATCCCAGAGCTTGCGCCAGCCGTCGATGGCCAGGGCATTCGGACGCGTCATCGAAAAATCGGCACCGGCCAGATGCAACTGCGCCAATGCCTTGCCGACCTCGGCACAATGCGTTGCTGTGGGCCGCCGCAACGAAAGCCCTTCCAGGAAGGTGATGATGACCGCCGGCCGGCCGGCGAGCGTGCCGATGACGCTGCCGTCATGCGCGGTCACCGGCAGCGGGCAGGACACGCCCTTGTTGGCGAGATGGCCCATCAGCCCCAGAAAAAACGGCAGATCCGCCTTCTCGACGCGCTTCTCATAGAGCGTCAGGATGTAGGAGCCGCTGGAGGTGTGCAGCAGAAAGTTCGAGTTCTCGGTGCCTTCGGCGATGCCCTTGTAGGACAGGAGATCGCCGACCGGATAGTGCTTCAGGAATGCGCCGAGTTCGCCTTCCGCAACGTCGGTGTAGACCGCCATGTGCCTTACGCGGCTCCATTGACGAAGGCCATGTCGGCCCGCGTCAGTTCGACATCGCGCAGGACCCGCATGACTGGAAAATCCTCGGTTTCCGTGGCCGTGATGGCAAGATCGATCGTGACATCGAAGCGTTGCCGGAACGCGTCGATGATCTCGTCGACGATGATTTCGGGCGCCGACGCGCCGGCCGACAGGCCAAGCGTCGAAATGTTGCCGATGTCATTCCACGGAATCTCGGCGGCGCGCTGCACGAGAAGCGACATCGTAGCGCCCGCACGCTCCGCCACTTCGACAAGGCGTCGCGAATTGGAGGAATTGGGGGCGCCGACGATCAGATAGAGATCGGCGCCCGGCGCGGTGTCCTTGACGGCTTCCTGGCGGTTGGTGGTGGCATAGCAGATCGATTCCGCCGCTGGTGCCTGCAGCGCCGGAAAGCGATCCTGCAAGGCGCGGATGATGCCGGCGGTGTCCTCGACAGACAATGTGGTCTGGGTAACGAAGCCGAGCGCCTGCGGATCGGCGGGCGAGAGCTTTGCGGCATCGGCTTCGGTTTCGATCAGCGTCACCGCTCCGTCCGGCAGTTGGCCCATGGTGCCGATCACTTCGGGATGACCGGCGTGACCAATCAACAGCACATGGCGGCCGAGCCGCTGATGGCGCATCGCCTGCTTGTGGACCTTCGACACCAGCGGGCAGGTGGCATCGAGATAGAAGAGATTGCGCGCCTTCGCATCCGCCGGCACCGATTTCGGCACGCCATGCGCCGAGAACACGACGGGCGACTGCCGATGTTCGGCCGGTATCTCGGAGAGTTCCTCGATGAAGACGGCGCCAAGGCTTTGCAGCCCCTCGACGACGTAGCGGTTGTGCACGATCTCATGGCGGACATAGACCGGCGCGCCATATTTCTTCAGCGCCAGCACGACGATCTGGATGGCACGGTCGACACCGGCGCAAAAACCGCGCGGCTGGCAGAGCCGGATCGTCAGAGGTGGTTTGGTGGTTGTCTGAAGCATTAAATCCGGGCCGGTTGATCAAAGCCGAAATGAAGTGCGCACCCCTGCCCTGTCAAGGGCATCGGTTGAAAGGGGGCATCAGCCGCGTTCATTCGTCTTTCGCGGGACGGCGAAGCCGCAGGATGAGCACGGCTGCGAGCGCCGCGGCAAGCCCGTACCAAGTCATCGCATATTGGAGATGGCTGTTCGGGAGGTCGATGATGGTGACGCCGCCAACCGGCAAGCCGCCTGGGTTTGGCGTCTTGTCTGCGTCGATGAAGATCGGCACCAGCGCGGCGCCCGCCGGCAGACCGGCGCTTGCAGCCATCACGTCGCGGTCCTTCCAGTAGAAGATGTTCTTCGCCACGTCGTTGTCGGGAAGCATCATCGACGGCTTGCCCGGCAGCGGGTTGCGGGCCAGCCCGGTGACCGTCACACTGCCAGCCACCTGTCCCTTGGCGCGCTTGGCGGCGTCCTTCAGATCGTAAGGCACGAAGCCGCGATTGATCAGGACGAAGCGTCCGTCGTCGAGCGCCAGCGGCGTGTAGACATTGAAGCCGGCATCACCCTCCCAGGTCGCGTAGAAATGGCGTTCGCCTTGATGCAGGAACGTGCCGGTGACGGTGACAGGCGTATAATCGACATCGCCGGTGGCGGCGAACTCTTTCTCGACCGCAACCAACGGCAACGGAGCCGAATGGGTGCGCTGGTCGATGGTCTGCAGAAGGCCTTCCTTCCAATACAGGCGCTGCATCTGCCAGGTGCCGAGCACCAGCAGGATCAGGAACAGCACAAGGCCAAGGCCGAGCAGCAATGCCGATCGCGGCCGCGAACGACCGTCAGTTTTAATGGAAGCCTCGCTCATTCGCCGCGATCCAGCCGGCCCTCGGCCGCTTGGTTGCGGTATTGCAGCGTCAGCAGCACGCCCTTGATCAGCCGCAGCGCCGTCAAGCACAGCACAACAGCCAGCGGAATCCAGACCAGCAGATGCAGCCAGAGCGGCGGGCTGAACGTGACTTCTACCCAGAGCGCCAGGCCGACGATGATAAAGCCGATGATCAGGATCACGAACACCGCCGGCCCGTCGCCGGCATCAGCGTAGGAATAATCGAGGCCGCAATTGACGCATCGCTTGCCGACGGTGAGGAAGCCGGAAAATAGCCGCCCCTCGCCGCAGCGCGGGCAACGGCCATGCAGGCCGGCCGAGATCGGATCGATCGGCGGCCAGATCGCCCTATCTTCACTCTTGGAAGAGTCGTCGCTCATTGCTTACCGCTCGATTTCAGATCGACCGGCAACCAGTTCATCTTGCCACTCATTGCCTACCGCTCGATCTCGATCGGTGTGCCATCGGCCACCATCGCCCAGATTTCGTCCATATCGGAGTCCGTAACCGCAATGCAGCCGTCGGTCCAGTCGACCAATTGAAGCAGCCAGCCCCACCAGCCATAACCGTTTGGCTGGCCGTGGATCATGACCATGCCGCCCGCGTCGACATTGCGCGCCCTGGCGGCCGCCAGATCGTCGGTATTGGGGTACGAAATATGGATCGATCTGTGCGCGATGCTGTTCGGGTTGCGCCAGTCGAGGACATAGTTCCCCTCGGGCGTGCGTTGATCGCCCTCCTGGTGCTTATGCCCGACAGGATCGCCGCCGAGTGCGATGCCGTAGCTGCGCAGGATCTTGCCGTCGCCGATGAGTTCCAGCCGGCGTTCGGCTTTGTGGACACGCACCAGATCCACCTTCTCGCCGGCAAAGGCCGGGAGTGCCGCGATCATCAATGCGCAAATGGCCCGGAAAATTGTCAGCCGCATTGGCTATCGATCAGCGATCATTGCGCCAAAAAGAAGAAGGCGGCCACATTGCCGCGGCCGCCCCTCCCCAAACGGAAATTCCTCAGGCCAGGATCTGTCTC
>NZ_RZRK01000411.1:0-5556 GCF_003997835.1 Mesorhizobium sp. M7A.F.Ca.CA.004.12.1.1 | reverse complement strand
GTCGTGTACTGATCCGGCGAATAGAGCCCGTTCGGATTGACGAAATGCGTGCCGTTCATGCCGAGCCGGGTCGCTTCGGCGTTCATCCGGTCGGCAAAGGCCGCCTGCGAACCGCCGACATTTTCGCCCACCGCCATGGCGATGTCGTTGGCCGATTTGACCAGCATCATCTTCAGCGCGTTGTCGAGTCGCATCACCGAGCCCGGCTTGAAGCCCATCTTGCTTGGCGGCTCGGCGGCGGAGTGTTTGGTCACCTTGATCGGCGAATCAAGCTGAACCTCGCCGGCGGCGATCGCCCGAAAGGTGACATAAGCGGTCATCAGCTTGCTCAGCGATGCCGGATACCAGCGCTTGAACGCGTCCTGATGCTGCAGGATCTTGCCGCTGCCGAGATCGAATACGACCACCGGATTGGCCAGCGCCGGCCCGGCCACGACCGACAGCGCGATTGTGCCAACCGAGAATAGTTTGAGGAAATGCCTGTACCGCATGATCAAATCCGAAATCGCCTCTTGCCGTAGTCGCCCCTGGCTCCGTAAGATTTCGTTACGCGATCGCCAGCATGATTGGTCCGACCCTCAAAAACCGGACCGCATCGTTGCGGTGCTATTTACCCTATGTGACGCCAAGATGGCAAAGTGCCTGGCGATCACAATTGCAAGGCAGCGGACGACACCCGCCTGTCCCAACAGCGAGATGGAACCATCATGCCAATCCTGAACCGTGCCGCCGAAATGCAGGACGAAGTTGCCGGCTGGCGCCAGCATCTGCACCAGACGCCAGAACTGAACTTCGACGTCTTCAAGACCGCCGCCTTCGTCACCGAGAAGCTGAAGGCTTTCGGCTGCGACGATGTGGTCACCGGCCTCGGCAAGACCGGCGTCGTCGGCGTCATCCGCGGCCGCCAGGGCGAAGGCCCCACCATCGGCCTGCGCGCCGATATGGACGCGCTGCCGCTCAACGAGATCACAGGCAAATCCTACGCCTCGACCATCCCCGGCAAGATGCACGCCTGCGGCCATGACGGCCACACGGCGATGCTGCTGGGCGCGGCCAAATACCTCGCCGAGACGCGCAACTTCACCGGTTCCGTGGCGGTGATCTTCCAGCCGGCCGAAGAGGGCGGCGGCGGCGGCAACGAGATGGTCAAGGACGGCATGATGGAGCGTTTCGACATCTCAAGGGTGTTCGGCATGCACAACATGCCGGGCCTGCCCGTCGGGCAGTTCGCCATCCGCCCGGGCCCGATCATGGCGGCGACCGCCGAGTTCACCATCACCGTGCGCGGCAAGGGCGGCCACGCGGCGATGCCGCACGGCACGATCGACCCGATCGTCATCACCAGCCAACTGGTCGGCGCCTTGCAGACGATCGCCTCGCGCAGCACCGATCCGGTCGAGGCCGTGGTGGTGTCGGTGACCAAGTTCCACGCCGGTGACGCCTACAACATCATCCCCGAAACCGCTGAAATCGCCGGCACCGTGCGCACCTTGCGCAAGGAGATCGCCAAGAAGTCCGAAGAGCGCATCCGCAGCATATGCGACGGGCTGGCGACCGCGTTCGGGGCAAAGATCGAGGTCGACTACCAGGCAAATTATCCCGTGACCTTCAACCACGCGGAAGAGACGGTGTTTGCCGGTGATGTCGCGATGAGTGTCGCCGGCGACGCCCATGTCCACCGCGGCATCCAGCCGGTGATGGGCGGCGAGGATTTCTCCTACATGCTCGAAGCCCGCCCCGGCGCCTTCATCTTCATCGGCAATGGCGACACCGCCGGTCTCCACAACCCGGCCTACGACTTCAACGACGAGGTCATCCCGCACGGCATGAGCTACTGGGTGAAACTGGCGGAAACCGCGCTGGCCGCCTGACGACGGCAGCGCAAAGCCGGCCGAATTGCCATCGGCCGGCCTCTTGGCGAAACGATCCGAAGCGGCTATGTGTCTGGCCGCGTGGTCCCGTAGCTCAGTAGGATAGAGCGGCAGATTCCTAATCTGTAGGTCACAGGTTCGATTCCTGTCGGGATCACCACGCATTTTCACCAGCTTAGCAACTGACGTCGTACTTTTCGCGAAACAGTACGACGAATTCTAATTTCGCCGGGAATGCATCGCCGAACAATCCAGCTTCGCTCCGAAGAGCGGGCACTACAATGGCCCTTTTGTCTGGCCGAAGGCTGCCGGCAGGATCATTGCGAGGTGATGGTTGACCGTGGTGCGCTGTGACCTAGCTTAAGTTCATGATGGACAGTCAAGAGCCGGGAAGTGGCTTGTCCGCACCGGCGAACTCTCGCGAGGTTGATATGCAGAGGCGCAAATCGGCGTCTCAGGGCCCCGCATGTGTCCTTGGTCGGGCATTGCCCGCCAAGGAATATCAACTGCGGCGATCTATCAGCGCGCGACCGGCGCCCCGCCATCCGCAACAATTCGCAAGTACCAGAAGGATCCCGACGAAAGCGACGTTTCGAGGGCGGTAAGCCTTGGCCAAAACCAAGGCGGATGACCAGACATCGCTTTACGAACTTGACGATACACCCCAGAACGCACGGGCACGGCAATGCCAAATTATCTTGCCGAAATGTATGCAAACGACGTAAATTTGGCCATTCTGATCGCAGTGGTGACGCTTGCATCGGTGGGCGTCTATCTTGTGCTCCGGCGTATCCTTGCCGCGGTGCGACGACGCCGCCTTGCAGCGTTTGACGAAGGCAGATCCGGTATCGCCGACGAGGCTTCTTGGGAATGGGAAAGCCCGGCCGGACTTGTCGCCGGACCTGCTTCTTCCAAGGCTGCCAACCCCTTGCATGCGGTCGGCCTGGATGTTCGGGCTCAAAATACCAACTACTCTCGGTTCGGAGTGCGAATCGAGCATTTCGCCGCGACATCCGAACCCAGCGGGAGCTCGTTAGTGACCGGTGCTCCTGCACCGAACAGTGTGCAGTCTGGCCGGCTTGCAGCATCCATCAGCGCGATCGCGGAACGTGGGAAGCGGATTTGCGGGTCGGCATGGGACCAATTGCGCCATAGAGCTTCACCGCCAAAAATTGCTCCGTTGGCCTATGCTGCGGATCGCGGTTTGAATTTCACAGCGCAGATGGGAGATCCCGACCCGGCCATGGCGCCTGCCTCAAACCCTGTCGTTCGCAGGCCGATCGTTCTTGTATCGCGCTTGGGTCTCGCCGCCATTTGTCTGGCCGCGCCGATTGGCTATGCGATGACGAGACAAATCTGGGTCGAAAGCGCTTCCGCCATCTCGCAAACCCAAGACCAGGCCCATCGAGCCCTTTCGCGCCCGTTAGGACCTCAGGCGAGTGCCGAATTGCTTGGCCCGGATCTCACGGCTAACCAGGCGCAAGCCGGCACGGATCGTGCTCAGGCTGCCGCTGCGAGACAATTGGCCGACCAGGAGCACCGGGCGGCGGAAGGCGAGCGTACCAGGAGCGCCGCTCTGCAGGGAGCGCTCCTCGAGGCGAGCAAGCAGATCCACACGCTGAGGGCAAGCATGGCAGCTGCCGATGACGCGCGCGAGGAGCGGTTGCGCAATGAACTCGCGGCGGCCCGCACTCTTGACGCGTTGCGGCGCATTGCGGGAGATGCCCGCACGATGCTGAGCGAGGCCACCAGCTATGTCCTTGAGGAGATGCCCGCTGCTCATCTCGAGCAGGAGCAGGCCCAAAGGCAGGCGCGCGATTTATCGCAAGCGCGCGTCCAAATTGAACAGCTTCAGACCGAGGCCGCCGAGGATCGCGCCACGGCCAAGGCTTCACTGGCGCAGGCGAGCGGCATGCTCGACGACGAACGCCGGAAGGCGGAGCTGCTTCGTGGCGATCTCGCCGAAGCGAAACTGGCCAATGCCGCACTCATGAAGCGTACGGCCGCGGCTGAGCAGGAACGGACCGACGCGGTCACAGCGAGACAACAGGTGGAGCGGACCGCAGCTGACACGGAGCGAACGCTCGCACGAGAACGCGCTGCAGCAGCAGCGGCCGTTGAGGAGTTGAAAGAAGCTCGCGTCGAGCGCCAGGCGGCTGAACTGGAGCGAGCCAAAGCAGTCTCAGCGAAAGAGCGTGCCGAGCAGGCCGCAACCGAGACGGCACAGGCTCTGGCACGGGAACGTACTACAGCTGTCATGAATCGTGAGGATCTCGACAGAGCACGCATCGAGCGCGAAGCCGCCGCCCAAGCTCTTTTGGTGCGTGTCGCTAAGCTTCAGGAGGCTCTGGACGAGCAACGCGAGGCCGCACATAGTCGATGCTGACCTCGATAGGGGCCGAGATCGTCGCCCGACTCAACTGATGTACGACGCCCGCGCTGGCGACGCGCACGCTGGTCGCCCCAAACGGAGCGGCGGCCGACTCGATGGCATCATGGCAGGCCCGAACGACTTTATCCGGGACGCCCGGCAACGCCTCGGTTCGGCTGACTGTTGATTGAGTGTTGCTGTCGCTGGGAGGCTGGAGAGCGGCCGGCAGGTCGAGCGACTGTCCGCCCCTTGCGGACGCAACAGCAGTAGCGGTGGCCGGACCTACCGTCCCCGGGGCTGCCGCAGTGCCGCTTGTGCTGGTCTCGCCGTCGTCCGCCGACGAACTGGAGCCGCCGGGGTCATCGCCAGTCCCTTTCTGCGAGCCGCCGTGGTTGCCGCCGGCGTCATGACCTCCGCCGCCACCATGGCCACCAGAACCATGGCCGCCGTTGCCATGCCCTCCGCCTTGCTGACCACCGGTTGCAGCTCCTGCGCAAACTACGGCGATCGAGCAAGCTAAGACGAAATACGCACAGGTGAATCCACGCGATTGACGCACGACGACCTCCATGGATGCGTCGGTCCAACCGTCTTTCCGCGGCGTGCAGTCAGAACGGCCGAACCGCCGCTGCCCCCGAGGCAACCTAGCGATTGCCGCGCCCCCGAAAGAACTAGGGGATCGATCCGGTGTATCAAGGATATTTGGCTGGTAAGCGCCGATGAGAGATCGCTTGGCTGGCGAGTGCCGTATCATTCACGTCGAGGCCGACCGTGGATGACGCCGCAGACGCCTTCATGACCCAATGACCGGAGTCCGGGGAGTGGCCTGGCCGAGGCCCGGGCGAATGCAGAGATCAGCTCCGCCATGGCGAACCATGGCGGGCCAGACGGATCACCCCGCCTCAGCCAACCCTGACGACAAAATGCTTCGTCACCGGCTCGATGATCTTCCAGGTTCCCTTGAAATCGGCTTCCACCACGAAGGCATCGCCGGGACCGACCTCGACCGGTGTGCCGCCGTCCGGCGTGATGATGATGCGGCCGGCGATCATGTGCACGAACTCGTAGTCGGTATAGGTCGCGTGGTAGGTACCGGGCGTCGCGCGCCAGGTGCCCGACAGCACCTTGCCGTCCTCGGTCGTGTGCTGGACGGCGGTTTGCATGGTCGGCTTGCCCTCGACGACGATCCAGCCAGCCAGATCGCCGGCGTCCGCGTGTTCGACGGTGCCGAATTTGAGGATTGTCTCGCGTGTCATGTGCTGGGCTCCGTTTGGTGGATTGCGTGGCGTTGTTTGCCTGGCCGGTCAAATAACC
>NZ_RZRK01000410.1:0-5560 GCF_003997835.1 Mesorhizobium sp. M7A.F.Ca.CA.004.12.1.1 | reverse complement strand
GCATATAATGGGAAAGACCAGCGTTTTCCTGCACGAGGGCGATTATACCCAGCACACCAAACTCGCTGTCTGGTTCGGCAATGAGAAACGGGGCATCAGCACCCTTGCGGTCGAGCGCAGCGAGATGTGCGTAGCAATTCCAATGTTCGGGATGATCGAGAGCCTAAACCTCGGAACCAGTTCGGGTATCGTACTCTACGAAATCGCGAAACAGCGACGCGAGTATCAGAGCAAATACCGCCGCGGTAGCCGGAAGGGAAAACGCGCTGAGCCACTACCTACTGTAATGCGTCGGGAAATTGGCGGCTTTGCTTCGAGCGAAACCGAAGGACAGACCTGAGCTGACGCGAAGCTCAACCGACCGTTGGCCGGCTCTACTTCCGTATAATGGCTCCGGATGTGCGGCTGTCGG
Source organism: Mesorhizobium sp. M7A.F.Ca.CA.004.12.1.1 (assembly GCF_003997835.1). Classification (NCBI taxonomy): domain Bacteria; kingdom Pseudomonadati; phylum Pseudomonadota; class Alphaproteobacteria; order Hyphomicrobiales; family Phyllobacteriaceae; genus Mesorhizobium; species Mesorhizobium sp. M7A.F.Ca.CA.004.12.1.1. Next base: position 5,148 of record NZ_RZRK01000410.1, on the reverse strand, counting down.
CGGCGCGCTCGACCCGTTTCAGTTTGTGGGGCGATCTCGCCCCTACTCCAGAATGACCACGGCTTCCACCTCGAAAAGCATGGGGTCGATTGCAAGCTTGGGAACGGGAACCAGTGTCTGCGCCGGCAGCGCCTCGCCGAACATGTCCTTGACGTTCCTGGTCAACACATCGAGCTTGGACATGTCGTGGTCGACCACGAAGACCGTGAGCTTCGCCACCTGATCCGGCCTGGCGCCGATGCCCTCGAGCGCCGCATGCAAATTTGCGTAGGCCTGCTTAACCTGGACGGCGAAATCGGGTGACAAGGCTCCTGTGCTGTCTTGGCCGCCCTGCCCGGAGATGTAGGCAATCCGAGCTCCGCGCGGTGCGATCACGTCGGTGCTGTAGCCATTCGGCGACGGGTCGTAGAGCGTCTGTGGATTGACGATGGTCAGCTTGAGGTCGTTCCCAGTCGCTGTAGCCGCAGCGGAAACTGCCATGGTCATGATAATTAGCCCTCCGGTAAGCAGATGCTTGATTGCGCGTGACATGATTTCTCCTGGCTCTGCTGACTGCGAATAACGCACTCGCGGCCGGCATGAACTTTAACCAGATCGCCCATACGATGAATCGTGCGATGTACGAGTCATCGTATGGTACGTCGTACTAGTCAAGCGATCAGCGTCGACATTCCTGACGGTGCCTGCCAAAATCGACGTTCGGCCAGCAAGGAAGACAGATGGCAGCCAAACCCCGCAGTGCCAGCAAACGATCGCAACGGACAAAGCTTCCACCTATGCAGGAAGCGAGCAGCGAGCCGCCGCTGTCTCGAGAGCGTATCGTGGCGATCGCGGTGGAACTGCTGGACGCCCAGGGCATAGACGGAGTGACAATGCGTCGGCTGGCCGATCGCCTCGGCTCGGGTGTGATGAGCCTATACTGGCACGTCGACAACAAGGAGGATGTCTTTGATCTAGCACTCGATTCGGTGCTCGAATATCGCGCATCGCCCGAAACAGGTGAGTCTCCGGACTGGCGCGGAGACGTCGTTCATATGCTCGAAAGCTGGCGCGCCAGAATGTTGCGCCATCCTTGGTCGGCATCGCTGTTGCCGCGACGGGCGCTTGGCCCGAACATCCTCAGTCGCCTGGAAATGCTGAGCAAGACCTTGTCGAGAGCCGGTGTTGCGGACGCGGATCTCAACGCCGCGATTTGGTCGCTCTGGAACTATGTGATGGGCGCCACCCTCACCCGGGCAAGCTTCGACCTCTCGGAAGAAGACAGAGCAGCCGCACAGCCGCGTCTTACACATCTCAGCGAACACTACCCGACAATCGAACGCTCTCGTCTGCTGTTGGACAACGATTGGGACGGCACTTTCCGAAAAGGCCTGGACTTCCTGCTCGATGGCCTCTCGCCAAGATAGATTCCGACGGCTACGCTTGGAGCAGACCGGATGGCGCTGCTTTGCGCACGCCAGTTTGACGCAATAGCTTCCCCAATCCACATCATCACATTTGGCTCGCTGCCAAGGCGGCACAGGCAACGGGCAAGCCCGGATGCTCGATCCCATCGGCGGCGGTGGCTGGCGCGGCTGCATTGCAGCTGAATTGGTGCAACTGGCGATGTCGTTGTTACGCATTGCCAAACGCTGGCCGGAATCTCTCGATCTTTTGCGCAAACCTTTTTGCCTGACATGCGTTGTTTCCTCTCCAAGCCAAGGAGACGATCATGCAGATGAAGTCGGAAATAGCCGGTGAAGCGGCCAAGCAGCGCCATATCCAACGTGGCGTCGATGCCAAGGACAAATCGAAAGGCGATGGGAAGCAGCAAGGCGCCATGCAGGCTGGCGCCCGTGAATATCCCGAGCCCCCCTTCCCCGAGCAACATCAGCCCAAACCGGGGCACGAATGGGCACTAGAGCCGGAGCCTTTGTATGATGCGCCGTACTATCTCGGATCGAAAAAACTCGACCAAAAGGTAGCACTCATCACGGGCGGCGATTCCGGCATCGGCCGCTCGGTGGCGGTGTTGTTCGCCCGCGAGGGCGCCGACGTCGCGATCGTCTATCTGGCCGAGGACAAGGATGCTGAAGAGACCAAATCAGCGGTGGAAAAGGAGGGACGACGCTGCATCCTGGTCAAGGCCGATGTCAGCGAACGCAGCCACTGCCACAAGGCGGTCATGGAGACCGTTGAAAAATTCGGCCGCATCGACGTGCTGGTCAACAACGCCGCGTTCCAAATTCATTCCAGCGATTTCGGCGAGCTGACCGAAGAACATTTCGACACGACGCTGAAGACCAATCTTTACGGCTATTTTCATATGGCGCAGGAATCGGTGCCGCACATGAAACCCGGTTCGGCGATCATCAACACCGGTTCGGTAACCGGTATCGACGGTTCAAAACAACTGGTCGACTATTCGATGACCAAGGGCGGCATCCATGCCTTCACGCGGGCCTTGTCGGGAAATCTCATCGGCAAGGGCATAAGGGTGAATGCGGTCGCACCGGGGCCGGTGTGGACGCCGCTCAATCCGTCGGACAAGGAAGCCGACGACGTCTCGAAATTCGGCGCGGACACGCCAATGAAACGACCCGCGCAACCGGAAGAACTCGCGCCGGCCTATGTGTTCCTCGCTTCGCCGCACTGCTCGAGCTACATCACCGGCGAGATCTTGCCGGTCGTCGGAGGGTACTGAGGATGGCCGAAACGAAATCCGTAACCAAGGAGTAGGATGGATGGGCCGTCTACTTTTCATGGTGGCGCTCGCTTGCGTAGCGTACCGCATCTACACGGAAACAGCAGGATCTGCTCGGCATGTGCCGCAGGATGACGATGAGGCGCTGCGCCAGCAATCAGCGGCCTTGGGCGTCGACCCGTCTCGCTGACGGAGTGGAAACCTGCCGGCAATCCGGCCGGCCGAGTTACCAGCCGGCCGGATCGCAGCCTTATTCGGCTGCCTGCAGGTTGATCTTGCTTTCCGCCATTTCGGTGAGCTTGCGATCGGTCGCCTGTTCTTCCCTGAGGTTCTTGGTCAGCACATTGGCGCAGTCCGTGCGGCCAAGTTGCTTGGCCCAGGCGATGAGCGTGCCGTAGCGGGTCATCTCATAGTGTTCGACGGCCTGCGCCGAAGCAATCAGCGCCGCATCGAGAACCTCCTTGTCATCGACGTCACCGCTCACATCGTCGGCCTCCTCGAGAATGCCGTCGATTGCCGGACAGTTGACCTCCTTGGCCTTGACGCCATGCAACTCAAACACCTCTTCGACGCGCTCGATATGGCCTCTCGTCTGATCGAGGTGTTTTTCAAATCCGGCTTTCAATTGCGGGTCGGTTGCCTTGTCGATCATCTTCGGCAGCGCCTTCTCGATCTGCTTTTCGGCGTAATAGATGTCGCGCAGCGTGTGCACGAAGAGATCGTCGAGTGTCTTGATGTCCTTCGAAAAGAAGCCCATGGCCTTACCTTTCATTGCGCTTGGTGTGGATTTCGGCGACGGGGTTTGCACGCCGCCAGCAAAGACCGGGACGGTTCCCGGCTTGTCTGGTCAACGTACCGGCACCGAAGGAGTTCCTGATTTCCGAGGGCGAACCGCCCTTCTCCAGACCTGCGATCCGGTCGGTGGGGAGCCTTTGTCTCAATCGCACGTTCTAGCCGGGTAACCGGAACGAGAAGGGTCGGCGGAATGTATTTCATTGCATTGGCGGCAGACTATGACGGCACGCTGGCTCATGATGGGATCGTCGCCAAGAAGACGCTCGCCGCGCTTGAGCGGTTCAAGAAAAGCGGCCGCAAGCTGGTTCTCGTCACCGGGCGTGAACTGCCCGATCTCAAGCGCGTCTTTCCCGAGCTTAGCCTCTTCGACAAGGTCGTCGCTGAGAATGGCGCGATGATCTACACGCCGGCAAGCGAGGAAGAACGGGTGATCGCCCCATCGCCCGAGCCCAAATTCGTCGCCAGATTGAAGCGGCAGGGCGTCAAGCCGCTTTCGGTCGGGCGATCGATCGTCGCGACTTGGGAACCCCATCAGGCGACCGTGCTCGATATCATCAAGAAGATGGGTCTCGAACTGGAAATCATCTTCAACAAGGGCGCGGTGATGATCCTGCCGAGCGGCATCAACAAAGCCACCGGGCTCGCTGCGGCCCTTCAGGACCTTCGACTTTCGCCGCACAACGTCGTCGGCGTCGGCGATGCCGAGAACGACCACGCGTTCCTGCAGGCCTGTGGCTGCAGCGCCGCCGTCGACAATGCAATTCCGGCGGTCAAGGATACAGCCGACCTGGTCATGCGTGGCGCCCGCGGCAAGGGCGTGGAGCAATTAATCGCAAAGCTGATAAAGCGTGATCACGCGATAGTGCCGAAGCGCCATGACGGCATCGTTCTTGGATCGTCTGGCGGCGATGATGTCTACCTGTCGCCGAGCGACACGATCCTCATTGCCGGGAGTTCCGGCATTGGCAAATCCACCTTGGCCACCGCGCTGACGGAACGCTTCGTCGAAAGTGGTTTTCAGTTCTGCGTCTTCGATCCCGAAGGCGACTATGACGGCCTCGAAGGCGCCGTTCGCCTGGGCGACGGCTCAAGCGCGCCGACAAAGGCGCAGGTGCTGGATCTGATCGCCAAGGCCGACAGCAACATTGTCGTCAATGGATTGGCCCTGCGCGTCGACGAGAGGCCGGATTTCTTTGCCGACCTGCTGCCTGGCCTGAGCAGTTTCCGCCGGCGCACCGCGAGACCGCACTGGCTCGTCATCGATGAAGCGCACCATCTTCTGCCCAAGCGGCGCGACGATACGCGGGCGGTCCTGTCATTGGAATTGCCGGGCACAATCCTGATCACCGTTCACCCCGAGGCGATCTCGACAGACGCCTTGCGCCTTGTCACAGCCATCATTGCGCTTGGCCCCAAGGCGAAGGACGTGGTGAAGGTCTTCTGCAAGGAAACTGGCATTGAGCCGCCAAAGGACATTCCAACGCCCAAAGGCGCGCGCGTGCTGTTCTGGCGGCCGCAGTCGGGCAAGAAAGTCAAGACGGTCAAGGTGGTTGAACCACGTCAGTCACTCAAGCGGCACAGCCGGAAATATGCCGAAGGCCAGCTCGACGAAGCCGGCAGCTTCTATTTCCATGGCCCTGACAATGCGATGAACCTCAGGGCTCACAATC
>NZ_RZRK01000040.1:0-15807 GCF_003997835.1 Mesorhizobium sp. M7A.F.Ca.CA.004.12.1.1 | reverse complement strand
GGGACTACTTTCATGGCGCCCGCATCCGCGCCGAACTTCAGAACCAGGCAGAATTTGACATGCAGCCGCCGCAGGGCTCGCCCCTGTCGAATGTATTGATATCGGCGGTCGCGCAGGCGGAAGCGGAGGGTCTCAGAATTTCGCTGAACAATTTTCAACAGGAGCAAAGCTATCTCGACAAGACCGCCAAGGATGCCGAGGCTGAGGTCGAGGTTCTGCTCAAGCGCGAGCAGACGGAAGCGGCAGCGGTGAAACAGGATGAGGACGATCTGGCGCGGGTCACCAAATCGTTCGAATCGGGCAACCTGACCAACAGCAGGCTCGCCGATGTCAGACGTGCGGTGCTGATGTCGTCGAGCCGGGCGCTCGAGACCTCGGTCGAACTCATGAGAACGCGGCGCCAGCAGGAAGACTTCGTCAGGCAGCAGGAACGCAATGAAAATCAACGAAGGATCGGCCTTCTGAACGAGTTGAGGGACACCGACCTTCGCCTCGCCGAGACCACTGCAAGGCTCCACGCAGCCAGCCAGAAGCTTCAGCCATCAGGGGCGTCCGCTCTTCCGCTGCCGGTCGCCGGCGAAACCTTCCAGGCGCGGATCACAATAACCGGTGGAGCCGGCGACGCGTCGAGAAGTCGACCGGTCGACCAGGACACTGAGGTCGCGCCTGGAGACACCATCGAGGTGAGGTTCAGCAGCGACCTGCAGAGCGCGGCGATCCAGTAGTTGCGCGACGTGAACCGACCCGGGAACGACGGTGGCTAATGCCTCGCCTCACGGCATGAAGACGGGGCGTCGAGAAATCAAAATGGAAAAATCCAGAAAGCGGGTTTGTCGTGATTGGTGAAATGGATGTCGCCAGCGCCTACAGCACGGGCCGTACCGACTTCATGGGGCTGAATTTGGTTGTGGCGCCCGGCGTGCTCGTCCCTCGCCCGGAGACGGAATTGCTCGGCAGCACCGCCCTCAATGTGCTTCGTGAACTTAATCGGCCGGTCCCGCGTGTCGTGGACATGTGCTGCGGGGCGGGCAATCTCGCCTGCGCCATTGGATACAAGGTCCCCACCGCGCGCGTCTGGGCGAGCGATCTCACTGACAGCTGTGTCGAAACCACCTGCCGGAATGTCGCCCATCTTGGCCTGGCCGGGCGCATTTCGGTGCTGCAGGGCGACCTGTTCAATTCCTTCTCGGGTCTGGAGCTCGAAGGCACGATCGATCTGGTCGTTTGCAACCCGCCTTACATCTCCGAGAAGCGGCTCGAAAACGACCGCGCGCACCTGATGGAACTTGAACCACGTGAGGCGTTCGCTGCCGGGCCTTACGGCCTGAGCATTCACATGCGGGTGATCAAGGAGGCGCGGCGCTATCTGCGGCAAGGTGGCATGCTGCTTTTCGAGGTCGGGCTTGGCCAGGACCGGCAGGTCATGAGTTTGGTTGAGCGTTCCAAAGCCTACGAGAGCATTCGCGCGGTTGCAAACAAAGCCGGTGAAGCCAGGGTGGTTTGTGCACGGGCCAAAGCGCCAGCGTGAGCCGCGCCATTGGTTTGCGCGCTCGGTTGGGAGGACGCCCTTAAAGCGGCCCAGCGATCAGTTTTCCTTGCTGAGCACGTAACGTGCAATTCCCTGGATGGAATCGAAATTCTCAGGCAGAAGTTCACTGTCCTCGACAGTGATGCCGAATGTCTCCTCGACGAAGCCGATAACTTCAAGCACTCCAGTCGAGTCTATGATGCCCTGGTCGAGCAACGACGTTTCAACCTCCAGGGCACGCGGGTCGGCCACGTAGAAATTTGACGCCAGAAAGGCGCGTATCTGATCGCTGTAGGTGTCAATTCTGTTGTTCGTGCTCAGCATTGAATTGGCCTCCGATCCAAATGATTTCCAGGTGTCGCTTTATGAAAGCGCTATTTTCTTGAGCTTGCCCGTGTCCGTCATCGGTAGACTGGACACAATCTGGATGGACTTCGGAATCATGAAGTTTTCCAGCCGCTTCTGACATTCCATCCGCAGCTGCTTTTCGCCCATGATCGTTCCTTGCTCCATGACGACAAACGCTTTCACTGCTTGCCCTAGCAGGTCGTCGGGAACTCCAACGACCGCGGCTTCCCGTACTCCCGGGATTTCCATCAGCACGTTTTCGACTTCCCTGGGCGCTACCTTTTCTCCCCGCGATTTTATGATCTCATCGCTGCGGCCGACAAAATAGAGGTACCCTTCCTCGTCCATTCGGCAGTAGTCGCCGGTGTACAGAACCTGCTCGCCGGGCAAAGGGCCAGGCTTGAGCTTCCTCGCGGTAGCCTCCGGCTTACCCCAGTAGCCCTTCATGACCGTTGCCCCGCGAATGACCAGCTGGCCGACGACATTGGGACCGACCCTTCGGTCATCCTCATCGACAATCCACATTTCGGTGTTCGGGATGGCGATCCCCACGCTCAACGGTTTTCGCGCAAGATCTTCCGGCGGAAGATAAGTGCAGCGTTTGCATTCGGTCAGGCCGTACATCGAATAGATGCGAGCATCGGCAAACAGTTCCTGGAGCAGGCGAATGTGCTTGAGCGGCAGTGCCGCGGCAGTGTTCGTGACATACCTTATGCTTGCAAAATCATCTGCCTTCAGCGTCTTGAGATCCGACAGCGCGGCAAAGATGGTTGGCACGCCGGGAAAGCCTGTAACTCTCTCCCTTTCGATGATCGCAAGTATCTGTGCGGGGAAGGCAAACGAGCGCTCGAGGACCAAGCGCGCCCCGGTACGGAATGCCATTATCATCTGATAGAGGCCGTAGTCGAAGGCCAGGGGCAAGACATTGAGGATCACATCGTCTTCGCCAAGTTCGAGGTACGAGGCAATCGACGTGCAGGCTGCCATCATGTTCCTGTGCGTCAGCATCACGCCTTTGGGTTCGCCGGTCGAGCCCGACGTGTAGATGATGGCTGCGAGATCGATATCGATGCGGCGGCGGGCCGGCGCTTTGCCGTGGCCGGCAGCCGCCTCATCCCAGCGCACGGCATGCGGCAATCCCCGGAGCTCGGCGACGTCCACCGAACCGGAGACGATGAGCCGCCGCAGCGACGGACAGTTACGCGCCGGTTCAGTAAAGATCGGCTGCAAATGTTTGTCGGTGATCAATGCCGCCGGCAGGCAATCGTTGAGCAAATACCCCAGCTTGTCGCTCTTGGTGAGCGGATTGACGACGCACACGACGGCGCTCGCCTTGAGAACCGCCCAGAAGCTGACCACGGTCTCGACGGTGTTGTCGGCGAAGATCATGACGCGGTCACCGGGGGCGACCCCGGACGTGACGAGATGATGGGCGACCGCGTTGGAACGTGTCTCAAGCTCATCATAGGCGAGCCGGTGCCCGCCGCACACCAGCGCCACCTTGTCGCCGAGCCGGCCGGCCGAATGGCTGAGGTAGTCGTGCAGCAGAGGGACGGCGCCATGCATCATACCAGCACCTCTTCCCTGTGCAGGCGATCGACATCTATCCTGAGGTCGACCGCACGCCCGCTTGATGGACGGCTTGCGACAAACTGCTGATGGAGGAGCTGCGTCGACAGCACGCCGACCAACGCCATATTGTCCGAGTTGGACAGATCGCCATCGCCGGTCTTGGCAGCGCATTTGCCCAGCAGGCGCGCGACCGAGTTCGGATCAAAGACATTCGCCGCGCGCAGGGCAGTCTCAGAGAGTGCTTCGCGGACATAGGCGGGTGCGCTATCGCCCATGAAGCAAAGTGCGTTGGGCGCCCGGTAGGGCTGCTTCTTGCGGGCCACGACTTCCGCGGGGACGATCGATTTCGCCACACGCTTCAGCACGTGTTTCTCATCCAGAATGCGCAGCTTGTAGTCGGCCGGTAGCGAATTCGCCAAGGTCACGAGCCTGTCGTCCAGGAACGGGAAGCGCCCCTCGACGGAGTGGGCCATCAGCATCCTGTCACCCTGAGAGGAGAGCAGGTAGCCCGACATCAGCGTCCTGATCTCAAGATACTGGTCCTGCGCGAGAGGACCCCATCGTGGAAACTCTTCGGGCAGACGGCAGAGCAGGTCCGCCACTGCGTCGTGGCGCGCCGCTTCGGCATGCATGTCGGCCGAGAACAGCCGTTTGATGGCGCTGGTGGTGCGCCAGCGGGTGTCATGCGCGAAGCCGGGCGCGCCAAATGCATGGATACCGTGTCCGAAGAACTGGCGCGCCATCGCCTGCTGCTTGACCGGCGAGCGGCTCAGATAGGGGTAGAGGCGTTCCAGCAGTCGCGCGCGTCGGGCGGATGCGGGCTGCCGCCCCCAGAAGCGGCGGACCTTGCCTTCACGGAACAGGTCGTAGCCGGCGAACATCTCGTCGGCCCCCTCGCCGGTCAGCACGACCTTGATGCCATGTTCGCGCACCAGCCTCGAGAGAAGGAACAACGGCGCCGGCGCGGTCCTGAGAATCGGACGCTCGGCATGACGGATCACATCCGGGAAGATGTCGGCGATGTCACCGCGCGAAACCATCACCTCGTGGTGCTCGCCGCCGCTCGCACCGGCAACCAGCCGCTGGTAACGGGTTTCATCATATTCGGCGTCAGCAAAACGCAACGAGAAAGTCTGGAGCGGCGCGCCGGCGAAGCGCCTCCCGAGCATGGCGACAAGTGAGCTGTCGAGCCCGCCGGAAAGGTAGCAGCCGACCGGCACGTCCGCCTTGACCATTCTAAGCGCCGTCGCGGCCTGCAAGGCGCCGCGCACTTCGTCCACCGCATCCTCCAGCGAGCCCCTGAAGGTGCCATGGGCCAGGTCCTCGCTCTCGGGATAGCAAGGTTTCCAGAAAGCGTGCTCACGAACGCTGCCATTGTCATAGATGCGGACATGGCCGGGGGTAAGTTCCTGTATCCCCTGAAATACGCCTTGCGGCGGTACGACCGTCCACAGCGTGAAAGTCTGGTCGACCCCCGCCGGATCGAAGGCCCGCGGTATCGCCGGGTCGGCTGCGAAGATGGCCTTAACTTCGCTGGCGAAATGCAGGCGGCCAGCGTGTTCGCACAAATGCAGCGGGCAGATGCCGAACCGATCGCGCGACAGGACGAGGCGGCCTATCAGCGAGTCCCAAATGGCGAGTGCCCATTGCCCGTTCAGCCGCTCGAACGCGCCCACACCCCAGGCGCGGTAGGCATGCACGACGACCTCCGTATCGCTGCGGGTGCGGAAACGATGTCCCAGGGCTATGAGTTGGTCACGCAGCTCGACGTAATTGAAGATCTCGCCGTTGAAGACGATCCAGGTGGTATTGCCTGTGTCGGCGAGAGGCTGCTGTCCGGTCGAGAGATCGATGACCGACAGGCGGGTATGCGCCAGCCCCGCTCGCCTGTCGCGGTAAAGGCCGCTTTCGTCCGGACCTCGATGGGAGAGCGCGGCTGCCATTCGTAGAAGCGCGGCTCGTGAAGGAGGCTCCGCAGCCGCGTTCAGCGCCACAATTCCGGCGATGCCGCACATGGGTCAATCCCTGTCCATCGCAGCGGGCAGCTGCGGCCGTGCGTGAAGATAGCGGGCGGCGCGGCGTTTGCTGACGATATCCTTATAGACCTTCTCGACCTGCTCGGCGGTGAGGCCAGCGGCGGCGGCAACCACGCCGGCCGAAATTCCGTGATTCATGCCATAGAGGCACAAATCCATCAACTGATAGGGCAAAGCGAAGTAGAACTCCTCCTGGGTTTGCGCCATGGAAAACGTGTCCGTGGTCGGCGGCCTTGTTCGGACCTCATTGTCAATACCGAGATACTCCGCCAGCTGGTAAACCTGGGTCTTGTAGAGATGGACGATAGGCATCACATCGGCGATGCCGTCGCCCTGTTTGACGAAGAAGCCCTGGTCATATTCGAGCCGGTTTGGCGTGCCTGCCACTGCATAGTTGAGGCGGTCCGCATGATAATACTCGGTCATCTTGCGAACCCGCTGCTTGTAGTTGGTGGCAGCGACGATCTGCAGGTAAGCCGCCGGCGACAGACGCACGGTGTCGATCTTTCCGTGCGGATCCTCGACCGTAAGGCGCGTGATATTGAGGCCGCTGCTCTCCAGCACCGATGCCATGACCAGCTTGCATTTCCAGCCTTCGCCATATCCAGGGACGGCAGTTCGGATGGCCTCGATCTGTCGGGCGTATGCGCCGATGCCTTCAAGCGCCGGCTCGATATCTTCAAGGATTGTGTCGATGCCAAGCTGCCCGGCGACACTGCGGCCAAGCCTCAACGAGTCGCCTGACGAATGGCGCTCCGGCATGAACAGGCCGAGCACCTTGTCCTTCCCGAACGCCCGTGCGCACAGCGTTGCGACGACCGAACTGTCGATGCCTCCGGAGAGCCCGACGACCACTCCGCGACGCCGTTGTGTGCCGAGAACCTGCTCGCGCAAAGTCTCGACGATGCGATCGATCTCCAGCCGGGCATCGAGCGCCAACACATCGCTGCTGAATTCCCCGATCAGGTCGATGACACTGCCTCCTGTTGGCGTGACTCGACTGAAGAGTAGGTCTCGGTCACAGCGTTTTCGATGAGCGGGCGATTGATGGTCAGATGGGGCTCCACGACCATGTCGATGTGAGTGCCGGCGATCGGAATGACGTCCAGATGGACGAATGCCCGGTCCCACCCGAGTGCAAGCGGCATTCCGGGCCGCGCGCAACGGAACAAGGTGCCGGTGATCGGCAGTATCGGCCTGGGTTCTGCCAGCCATCGGAAGAAGGCGCGCGCCCGCAGAACCTCCTGCAGTTCCAGTTTGGTTCTGAAGCTCGTCGGGTTGAACTGACCCTCGGCATAGCGGTCGAGGAAGCTGGCAAGCCGGGATTCGCAGTGCATTTTGACCGCGACCTTGGCAAGCGCGCGGCACGCCACCCGACTAGCCGATATACGATTGGTTCGGATCCGGTGAAATGTCCGGGTAATGGTCTCCCAACGCTTGCTGCGCTCGCCAACCAGACTGGTATCCAGAATGCCCGTGAACGCTACCGCTCGCCCTTGATCAAGCAGACGCGCGGCAACCTCAAAAGCGACCGCTCCTCCGAGCGAGTGGCCAAGCAGGCGAACACAGCCGGTAGGCTGCACGCGGTTGATATGATCGATTGCAGCTTCGACCATTGCGGCGACAGTGTTCTGACCTTGCAGGATCATGCCCAGGGCCGGATATCTGATGGGAGACACCCTGGCGACCTTGCTTATTGCCGATGCGAACGAAGCAAGGCTCGGACCATAGCCGACCGAACCGGGGAAAAGGAAAAGCAGTGGAGGCTCGTGTTTCCAGGCAGGCGCGTGCTCGCCGCCTCCTTGAGCGGAAATGACCGCTGCAACCATCTCATCGAAGCTCATTCCAACCGTGAAGGCTTCCAATCCGAGCTCCTGCCCGATCGCGCTTTCGATTTCCATCACGCAATGCAGCAGCTTCAGCGAATCTCCCCCCGCTTCATCCCAGCAGCCCAGGGCGACCCGCGTCTTGAGGACCTTGGTCCAGGCACGCCGTACGATCTGATGAGCCGGAACTTCATTTCCCGCATGGGGGATTTGCGGTGGGGGCGTTGTTTCCCGAACCGAAAGGTCGATTGCAGCCAGCATTGCCATATCGATCTTTCCGCTGGCCAGTCGCGGTATCTCGGCGCTTGCATGGAGCCGCAGCGGGCAAAGCGCCGGCGGCAATTTTGTCCTGGCAAGTTGGCGCAGCTCGTCGCAAAAACTGGCTCCCGCCCCGCCGTGCGGGACGGCGAACGCAACCAGTTCATTCGCCGGGGTGACGATAACCACGGCATCCTTCACCGACGGCGCGCCACGCAGAACCCGTTCGAGTTCGGCCGGCTCAACGCGCCGCCCATTGACCTTTATCTGGCGCCCTTTGCGACCGATGATCCGCAACAGGCCATCACTCCCAATTTGCACAAGATCGCCCGTCGCAAAGATACGAAGCGTCTGGTCGTCGGGATCTATTTCAAACGGAACGACTGCCCCATTTTCCCAATATCCGAGTGCGACATACGGGCTTCTGATCAACAGTTCTCCGATCTTGCCGGGCTGAACCGGGTAACCCTCTTCATCGACCACTGCGAAGCTGATACCCGGAAGCAGCCAACCGACGGGAGCTGAGGAATCGAATTCCGGCCAATCGTGCGGCAAGAACCACTGCGATCCAGTCGTTTCCGTCGATGAATAGCCGATCTGCACCAGGCAAGTTGGCGGGACAGCCTTGCGCACCAGGCGGATGTCGGTCGAGGACACCTTCTCGCCTCCAATTCGGGCAACCCTGAGTGAACCAAAGGCGTCCGCGGGCTCATCCGCCAGGAGAGCGCGAAGCAATGCCGGCACCAGATAGGTGATCGTCACGCCTTCCGATTGCATGCGGCCGCGAACCGCGCGTAGGCCGACGGCTTCGACCTCCACAAGCTGCAACGTAGCACCCGTAAGAAGAGCGGCAAGTATTTCCCGACAACCGGCGATGGTTGCCGGGCCGGTCATGGGCAAGAAAACATCCTGCGCATTGATGTGGCACGCGTCGACATATTGCTGCACCCGGCACAGCAAGCTCCGCTGGCTGTTGACAATTCCCTTGGGGCGGCCCGTGCTGCCGGAGGTATAAAGCACGATTGCCGGTGCATCGACAGAAACGGTACGGTGTCCAGCTGGACGAAGCGTTGCCTGCAACGATTGCGCTATCTCGATCCGGGCAACGTGCTGGGGCAGATCAAGGCCGTGGAGGCCTTTGTCGCCAATTATGGCGGAGAGCCTCGCGTCGGCGACGATTTCGTTGATGCGCGAGTCCGGATCTCGCACGTTAAGCGGCACCGACGGTCGACCGGATGCCATGCTGGCCAGCATCGCAACGGTGTACCAGACCGAGTTGGCCTGAAGTATTCCAACCGCATTTCCGTCGGGGACGACGGCTTCAATCCGGCTGGCCAAGGCCTCGACCGCCCGAAAAAGCTCGGAATAGGTCAGTCGGTTGGTGCCGTCGCTGGCGGCTAATTTTTCGGAATAACGCCCGGCGATTTCCCTCAGGTGATCAAAGACCGGAATATCGACGAAGCCAGTTCCCATCCGTTGATGCAGACGTAGAACGGGCCCGCCCTCGTCAAGAGCATGATCGGGAACTTTTGACCATCGACAAGAGACCACCGCTTGGTAGTCAGTCTGCACCGTTTGAATCGCCCTCGAAGATTCTAAATGCGCCAGAGACATAAGGGCCCCACGCTAGGATTGTTGCCGCTTATCGCCCCGCGGCATGATCTTTTCATCAATCATTCGGATGATGCGCGAGGCGGTCTTGATCGCTTAAATCGTTCGAAGTTGAGCATGCCAGCCTGCGCTCGCTCGGCTGTGCTACCTTACCGAAGTGTCGGGCTGTGCGCTGCGGTCCGCTTCGCCAGTGCCTGAAACGAAGCAGTATGCGAATACTTCCCCTCCAAGCTCATCCGTGACACGAACCCAGTTGTTTTCCCATGTCCTCAGGGTAACCTGGCGTCCTGTTGATATAGTCGCCGCCGTGAACGGGCTGGACGCATTGACATTACTCGCCGCAACCACGTCGTCCCCTTCCATTTGCTCTACCAGGTATGTTTGCATCACTGCTCCTGACTGCAGGGCATGGCCGGTTCAATTGCGTGTAGCTGGAGGCATGACCTTCCAACCGCAGGGAACGGATTTCGTTCCATGCAATAGGCAACCCTGCCGCCGGCAGTCAGCGTTCAGTCGCCCCGCCGCCCTGGCAGGACCATGGCCTAGCCGCTGAATGACTTGGTCAGGACTGAGCTATACTTTGGCGGAGGTGGACCCTCGCGCTGCGCCGCATACTTCTGGAACAGTGCAATCTTGTCGGGATAAGTAATCCGGATTTCGCTGTGACACCCCTCGCAGCGATATTTGGATGCAACCTGAAACCAGCGCCCGGGTTTCAGCAAAGCCAATCCGCAACGCGGGCATTTGAACGTCATTTCAAGAGGGCATAGATTCTGACACAGCGGCATTTTCGCAACTTCCATAAGAGATATCTAATGTTAGGCAACGGCAGCCGGCCGGAATCGTTCCTAGACGCCGTTCTTTTCGTCAGGCCGATGACCAACCCGGACGCCGGGAGACCATTTGCCCGCGATGCCAGCTTGACTGACGCAGGCCTGAACTCAGGCGCATCCCGCTTTCATGGTGACGTCGCGCCTGAGCGCCGATCGAACGGTCGTCAGAAGGTTTTGTGGGAACTTGTCACCGGACCTCGGCACCGAGCGTGATCGCTTGGGGCGACGACGGGCCGCACGGTCGACGACACGACCTCTAATCCGGACGCCGAAACAGCGCCGCGCGCCAGCACAAGAAGGACGAAAGCAGCGCAACCAGGCGGCACTCCTTGAGCATCTCGCCTATACCGGTGCGCTCGACAGCCGCGATCCCGACCGAATTGATATGGATATGGAGGCGCTATTGAAGAGAACCGACGCATCCCTTGGGGAATGCGTCGGTTCCAGAAGCTTACGCGTGGCGGATTTCCGTTCCCAGCACCTTCAAACATTCGCGGATGAACGCAGCAAGCGCCGTCCAGCCTTTGGCAGAAACCATTGTCCCGTCCACATAGGCCTCGGTCGGCGACAGGTCGATATAGGTGCCACCCGCCAGTGTCACTTCAGGCTCGCAGGCGCCGAGTGCTGCGACCTTCTTGCCACGCACCACGCCGTCGACAGCGATCAGGATCTGCACACCGTGGCAGATGGTGAAGATCGGCTTCTTGGCCTCGTGGAAATGGCGCACGATCGCCTGCACGCGCTTGTCGGTGCGGATGTATTCCGGGCCGCGGCCGCCCGCGCAGTAGACGGCATGATATTGATCGAGCTGCCTCTCAGCTTCCGAGAAAGTCTTGTTGATCAGCGCATAGTGGCCGAGCTTTTCGGTGTAGGTCTGGTCGCCCTCGAAGTCGTGCAGCGAGGTCTTGATCAGATCTCCGGCGTTCTTGTCCGGGCATACCACGTGGATGGTGTGGCCGACGGCTTCCATGGCTTGCTGATAGACAAAGATTTCGTATTCTTCGGTGAACTCACCGGTCAGCATCAGTATCTTTTTGCCTGGCATGGCTCTTCCTCTCAGTGTTTGAGCTAGGCAAGGCGCAGACCGCGCCCTGCCTTTCGGTGAAATCGGATAGGGTTAGAATGGCGAGTCAGGGAAATAGTATTCCTTGGCGTTGGCTTGGGTGATCAACGGCGCGTCGAGCTTGACGGTGCCACGGACGGGTGCCTGGCCGATCAGGTTGGCGACGGTCATGTAGATCGCGGTCTTGATCATCGACGGCGGATATGGCGTCTCGACCGGCGTCATGGCGTCGCCGTCGATCACCTTCTTGACGATGTCCTTCATGCCGTTGCCACCGAGCGCCAGCTTGATATCGGTCCGGCCCGATTGCTTGACCGCCTCGAGCACGCCAAGCAGCATGTCGTCGTCATTGGCCCAGACCGCATCGATATGCGGGTACTTGGCCAAATAGTCCTGCATCAGCTTGAAGGCCTCGTCGCTGTTCCAATGCGCGTACTGGATGTCGAGGACTTTCAGGTTCGTACCCTTGATCGTGTCCTGGAAGCCCTTGATGCGCTCGTCGTCGATGACGGTCGGAATGCCGCGCAGCACAACGACGTCGCCCTTGCCGCCGAGCTTGTCGATCATGAACTTGGCTGTGTTGGTGCCAACCGCGATATTGTCGCCGGCGAGGTAAAGATCCTGGACGGAGGCGTCAGTCAGACCGCGATCGACGACGGTGATGAACGTGCCCATGTCCTTGATAGCCTTGACCGGCTGAGTCAGCTCTTCCGAGCTGTAAGGCAGGATCACCAAAGCGTCCAGCTTGCGGCTGGCCGACAGGTCCTCAAGCGCGCTGACCTGCTCCGCCGCGGACGGCGACGTCTTCACGACCACTTCGACGTTCGGGAACGCGGCATTGATTTCCTTGGCCGCCGCTTGTGCGTGATAGACGATGCCCGCCGTCCAACCGTGGTCGGCTGCCGGTATCGACACCGCGATGACCTTCGTGTCTTGCGCCATGGCCTGGCCGGCCAGCAGCAGCGCGCCAAGTGTCGCCGCCGCAATCCATTTTCTACTGAACATTGTCTTCTCCCTTGGACCTACAAGAACGTTGATCCGCGTGGTCCGGACGCGGCGCTATTTCGAATTCGAAAACCGCTGGATGAGCATGGCGATGATGATGATGACGCCCTGAACAGCGGCGACGAGGTATTCGGAGACGAAGTCCGACAGCACCATGAGGTTGGCGATGAGCTCCAGGATGACGGCGCCGGCGACTGTTCCCCACACATGGCCCTTGCCGCCGCGCAGCGCGGTGCCGCCGATTACCACTGCGGTGATGACCTGCAGTTCCCAAAGCTGTCCGGTCGTCGGCGTTGCGGCGCCCAGGCGCGGCACGTAGCAGATCGCGGCAATGGCCACGCAGACACCCTGGACGATATAGGCGACGGTCCGTGTCCTGATCACCGAGATGCCGGAATAACGGGCGACATCCTCATTGGCGCCGACCGCCGCGCATTTGCGGCCGTATTTCATCTTGTACAGGATGAAGGATGCGACCGCGGCGACGGCGATGGATATGAGGATTGGAACCGGGATGCCGGCAACCGTGCCGAAATAGACAGGCCGGTAGGCCTCGCGCAGCGATCGGTCGATTGGTATCGTGCCGCCGTCGGTCAGATAGGTTATCAGCGCCCGGAAAATCCCCATCGTGCCCAGCGTTGCGATAAACGGTTCGATCCTGCCGACCGTGACGATGAGGCCGTTGGCAAGCCCGCACAGCAGGCCGACCAGGATCGCCACCGCCATGCCGGCGGGAATAGCCCAGATACCGGCATGCGGCGCCACCGTGTTCATGAACATGATGGTGATGCCGGTGATGAAGGCGGCCATCGAGCCGACGGAAAGATCGAGCCCGCCGGACGAGATCACAAATGTCGCGCCGACCGCGATAATGGCGATGAAGGCGCTGCGAGTGATGACGTTGGCGAGATTGGTGGCGGACAGGAAATCGGGGTTGATGAGGTAACCCACGACCAGGAGGGCCGCCAGCGCAAGGAAGGGTCCGACGTCGGTCCAACTGACATTGAGATCCAGGGCGCGACGCCCGGGTGCGGATTCGGTCATGACAGCCATTCTGTGCCTCCCTTGGCTTTTGGCCCTGGCTTGGGGCCACTGGTCGCCAGTACCGCCACGTTGCTTTCGGTCATTTCGGCGCCGCTGACCTCGCCGGTGATGCGGCCTTCGCGCATCACCAGGATGCGGTCGCAGATGCCGATCAATTCCTGCATCTCCGAAGAGATGACGATGCAGGCCTTGCCCTTCGCCACAAGCTCCTGGATGAAGGCATAGATCTGCGCCTTGTTGGCGATGTCGATGCCACGCGTGGGCTCGTCGATAATGACCACCGAAGGATCGGTCAGCAGCACCTTCGCCAGCAGCAGCTTCTGCTGATTGCCCCCGGAAAGCTGGCCCGCTTTGGCGCCGAGGCTCTTCAGCCTGATGTCATATGCCTCCACGGCCTGTTCCAGGGCCTCCGCTTCGCGGCGCCGACCCATCGAGAGGCCGGGATGGAACACACCGAGCGCCGACAGCGTCAGGTTAGGCGCCAAGCGCTCCTGCAGCAGCAGTCCCTTGCCCTTGCGATCCTCGGTCAGGTAACCGACGCCGGCGTCGATCGCCGCGCGCGGCGATTGGAAATGGATCGACTTGCCCTCAAGTTCGACCTTGGCGGCCGCCGGGCGCAGGCCGATAATGCCCTCGAAGAGTTCGGTTCGGCCAGCGCCGACCATGCCGGCGAACCCGAGGATCTCGCCTTTGTGGACCGTGAACGACACGTCCTCCGCATAGCCGGGAACGGAGGCGTTCCTCACGCTCAGCATCGGTACATCCGAAGGCGCTGCGGTCCTTTCAGGATAGAGTGCGGCCAGTTCGCGACCGACCATCAGCCGCGCCATATCCATCTGGCTCAGCGTCTTGCCGGGATAGATGCCGACCATCTTGCCGTCGCGCAGAACGGTCACCTTGTCGGCCACCCGTTGCACCTCGTCCAACCGGTGGCTGATATACAGCACGGCGATGCCGTGAGCCTTCAGTCGCAGGACGATCTCCAGCAGGCGCTCGACCTCGCCACCGGTCAGAACGGCGGTCGGCTCGTCGAAGATAACCAATTTATAGTCGTCAAGCAGAGCGCGAGCGATCTGCACCATCTGCCGGTCTGCCAGCGAGACGTCGCGCACCAGTGCCCTTGGCGAGACCGCGCAGCCGATCTGCTCCAGTTTCTCGGCCGCCAGCCGGCGCATGGTGCGGTCATCCACGACAAGGCCACGCGAAAGCTCTCGCCCGAGAAACAGATTGTCGGTGACCGTGAGCCCCTCGGCGAGCAGGATCTCCTGGTGAACCAAAGCGATACCGGCATCCTGTGCCTGGCTGGGCTTGGCAAATTTCACCGCATGTCCGTTCATCGACAATGTGCCGTGGCTTGGCTCGACATAGCCGGACAGCAGCCGCATCAACGTCGACTTGCCGGCACCGTTCTCGCCAATGATGGCGTGGATCTCACCGGGCAGGACGTCTAGGGTGATGTCCGACAACACCGTCACCGGGCCGTATTGCTTGGACAATTGCTGGGCGCGCAGCACCGGTTCGAGCGAACCATGCGCATTGCTGGACAACGTGCTCCCGCCCTCCCCGGCGATATTCGCGGCAATGGACATCCGTTCCGACCTCAATCGAATGCCGGGAGCAGGCGATCGCGCGAGTGCTCTATATGGATGCGCATCGCCTTTGCGGCGGCATCGGGATCGGCAGAGCCGAACGCGGCAAGAATCGCCTCGTGTTCGTCAAGTGCCTCTTCGGTCACACGTGCATGAAACATCAGGCGGAAGATGTGGAAGTGCGTGTGCTGGTGGCTCAACGTCTCGCGGATGAGTTCGTTTTGAGAAAACTCCAAGATCTTGTCGTGGAAGATCGCATCCTGCCTGGCGAAGTTCGAATAGCGTACGCGATCATCCTTGCCTTCGCGGCGTGACATCACGCCGGCGGCTTCGAGCAACACATTGAACTTGGCCTCGTCCATCATTGCGGCGGCCTTCGCGGCGCCGTGCGGTTCGAGCAGCAGACGCATTTCGTACAATTCGTCGAAACGGCGCCGGGTGATCTGGGGTGCGGCACGATAACCGATCAAATGCGTCTTGAGCACGAGGCCTTCGCCTTCGAGCCGGCCAAGGGCTTCGCGGATCGGCGTGTGCGAGACGTTGAATTCCTTGACCAGGCTATCGACTGTAATGCGTGAGCCTGGCGGGATTTTCAGCGCCATCAACTGCGCGAAGATGGCTTCATAGACATCTTCGACGAGACTGTTGGCGCGCTGGATGCGACCAGCTCCAATGGTGGCGTCGCTTGGGTCGGGTAAGTTTGCGGTCTGCATATTTTGCCTCTTGACAGTGAGGACTGCTAACACGATGGTTCCGTCGATGCAATCCTATATCCTATACGATTTTAAAGCGGATATTTTGTAGGGGCGAGAGACACGCTCTTAGACCGTCCGATCCAAGCCCAGTTCAATGCCTCCGTTTCCAGTCAGCCGCCGTCAAAGGACCGATCATGACCCTCTTCGCCGCCCTGCGGTTGCCGCGTGAAATCCTGTTCGGGAAAGGGCAGCGCCATGTGCTGCCGACGGTCGCCGCCCGGTTCGGCCGACGCGCGCTGGTCTGCACCGATGAGCGTTTCGCGGGCACAATGGTATTCGCCGACATCATCAAGTCCCTTCAGTCAGCCTCGATCGAGGTTCTGGTGCATGATCATGTTC
>NZ_RZRK01000409.1:0-5580 GCF_003997835.1 Mesorhizobium sp. M7A.F.Ca.CA.004.12.1.1 | reverse complement strand
ACGCATTGGTTTGACCTTGCTGGTGGTCTGCGCGTAGAGCGGGTGCGCCTTGTAGGCGGCCAGCGCGGCGTCATCGGCGAACTCCGCATAGACGACCACGTCGACCTCATCGGACAGCGGGTCCACCTTGGTGTTGAGCGTGACCTCGAACAGGCTGGAATGAGGAATGTCGCCGAGCGCCAGCAAGCCGGTGCGCACGGCCTCGACATCCTCTTTTCGCCGCGCGCTGAAGAAAACGATATGCCGGATCAACCCCGCCTCCTCGATCAAAGTGCCGGGGTCTTTTGTGACGGCAGGACGTTGGCGTCAATCGACAAGGATGTCGCGGCTGCTGCCACTGGAGTTAAGCTTTGCTGGTAACATATCGCACAACATGGCTAAGCTCTCTCACAGCGGTGTCGAGATAGCGGCCCTGATTGTACATGCCATCCCAGATCAAAAAAAATGCGATGGCGGCAATGACGATTACATAACGCATGGCTAAATCTATCGCACAAGGAATTCTGCGGTCATAGGCGTTTTTTGACGCGCTGCGCCTTGGCTGTGCACAGGCACAGATGCCCGCCGGCGGGAGCAATCTGCTTGGCACAGCCCCGCTTGCAGCCTGCCCCTTGAAGTTTCCCCGCATGACGTGGAAGATTGTCGCACGGATTCACCGGGAAGCGCTGAAGCTCTGGTAGGGGGCGCGCACTTCGTTCGAGCCCGCTCGCCGACGAACCGGTCGCGGCGGCGTTCGAAGCTGGCGAATGATCCAAGAGAACCGTGGTCCGGCAATTTGCGCCGGCACCGCGGAAATCCAGGGGCATGAGATGGCGCAAAAGGAACATGTTGGCGTAGCATTGAGCGACGCGGTCAGGCTCGATGAATTCAACTTCGCGGAGATCGTCAAAGGTCTGCCGGCGAAAGCGCGCATGGTGCTGTCGGCGGCGATGAACCTGCCTCGCGGTTCGCTCAGGGTGAGGCTGCCGGACGGCCGCGCCGTGCTCGTCGGCGGCAAGGGACCTGGCCCGGATGCCGAACTGGTGCTGAAGAATTGGCGCTTGCCCGGCCGCGCCTTTTCCGGCGGCACGATCGGCGTTGCCGAATCCTATATGGACGGCGATTGGGAAAGCCCTGATGTGACCAGCTTCCTGGAGCTGTTCGTGGTCAATTCGGTCATTGGCGAGCGTATCGCGGGCGGCACCAGTTGGCTGATCAACACCGTCCAGCGCATCCGCCACTGGTTCAACCAGAACACGCGCACCGGTTCGAAACGCAATATCTCGGCGCATTACGACCTCGGCAACGCCTTCTACAAGGAATGGCTCGATCCGAGCATGACCTATTCCTCGGCGCTCTACACGACCGGTGCCAACGACCTGGAAGGCGCCCAGGCCGCCAAATATCGCGCTCTGGCGAAGGATACAGGGATCGGTCCGAAGGACCATGTGCTGGAAATCGGTTGCGGCTGGGGTGGCTTCGCCGAATTCGCGGCGCGCGAGATCGGCTGCCGCGTGACCGGGCTGACGATCAGCCGCGAGCAGCACGATTTTGCCACGGCTCGCATCGCCAGGGCTGGTCTTGCCGACAAGGTCGACATCAAGCTGCAGGATTATCGCGACGAAACCGGCACCTATGACCGCATCGCCTCGATCGAGATGTTCGAGGCGGTCGGCGAGAAATACTGGCCGGTGTTTTTCGGCAAGATGAAGGCCTGTCTAAGGCCTGGCGGCACCGCCGGCCTGCAGATCATCACCATCAACGAAGCCGCCTACGACACCTATCGCGCAAGGCCGGATTTCATCCAGCGCTACGTCTTCCCGGGCGGCATGCTGCCGACGCCGTCGATCCTGAAGGCGCTCGGCAAGGATCATGGCCTTGCCCATCTGCGCGAGCGCGTGTTTCCGGACGACTACGCGCGCACGCTTGCCGAGTGGCGCCACCGGTTCTGGGCGTCATGGGAAAAGATCGTCCCGCTCGGCTTCGACGACCGGTTCAAGAAGCTCTGGGAGTTCTACCTGCACTATTGCGAGGCCGGATTCCGCGCCAGCTACATCGACGTGCGCCAAGTGGTCTACAAGGCGTAAGCCGACACGCTCTTGAACAGGCTATGTCGAGCATGATCGCGACATAGCCGCGTCGTCGCCGTCAAAAAGTCCGATCGCGAAGCAGAATGCCGCGCAGGACGGACGAATCGGAAATCACCTGATGCGCAGACGGACGATCTTCTTCGGCGTCATTGGTGTCGCTGCGGTGGGCATCTGGCTCAACAACACCTCGCTGTTATCGAGTCGCCCCGCCGGCAAGCCGGAGATGCTTGCCCATCGCGGCCTTGCCCAGGATTATTTGCGCGCAGGCATGACAGGACAGACTTGCACGGCCAGTCGCATGTTGCCGCCGCGCCATGGCTACCTCGAAAACACAATTCCCTCGATGGAGGCCGCCTTCGCGCTGGGCGCTGACGCGCTCGAACTGGATGTTCACCCGACGACGGACGGCAAGTTCGCCGTCTTCCATGACTGGACGCTGGATTGCCGCACGGAAGGCAAGGGAGAAACGCGCAGCCATTCCATGGCCGAGTTGAAGACCCTCGATGTCGGCTATGGCTATACGGCGGATGGCGGCAAGACCTTTCCATTCCGCGGCAAGGGTATCGGCATGATGCCATCGCTGGATGAGGTTCTGGCGCACTTCCCGGCCCGCCGCTTCAACATCAACGTCAAGAGCAACGATCCGGGCGAAGGCGAAAAGCTGGCCGCCTGGCTTGCCACGCTGTCTCCAGCCGAGCGCGGTTATCTGTCGGTCTATGGTGGCGATAAGCCGATCGCCGCCGTCAAGGCAGCACTGCCGGACATGCATACGCTAAGCCGCGCATCGCTGACGCAATGCATCCTGCGCTATGCCGCGATTGGCTGGAGCGGCTACGTTCCGGATGCCTGCCGCAGAGGCACCTTGCTCATCCCCGTCAACGTCGCGAAATGGATGTGGGGGTGGCCGAACCGGTTTCTCGATCGCATGCAACGAGTCGACAGCCGCGTCTATCTGCTCGGCCCTTATTCCGGCGGCGACTTTTCGCAAGGGCTCGACGATCCCGAACTGATCAAGCAACTGCCGGACGGCTATTCCGGCGGCATTTCCACGGATGCGCTGGATCTCGTCATGCCTGACATCAAGGAACGTTTCGGCTCGGATCAATCCACGCCGTAAGGGGCTTGGATCGAGCCGCCCCGCAGCCCACCCTTCAAAGCAGGATGCGGTATTTCGCGAAGCCCGCCTCGCCCTCGCCCGCCGGTTCGATCTTCAGCGATTTCACCTGCGCAATGAAATCCTTGGCCCTGGGGCCGGTTTCGAAGACGGCGCTGGCTCCAGGCAGCGGTGCGAACGACCAGTTGTCGTCCGCCGACGGGTTGATCGTGCCCTCGCTGACGATATAGCGGACGATGACATCGCGATTGGTGTCCGGCGCCTCGTAGATGATCTTCGAGGCATTGATGTCGGGGAAATTGCCGCCGCCACCGGCCCGGTAATTGTTGGTCGCGATGACGAATTTCTGTTTAGGATCAATTGGTTTTCCATCGAAACTCAGGTCGACGATCCGATTGGCGCCAGCGTTGGCCAGCCCGCCCTTGGCATCGTATTTCGACGGCTGCGACAGATCGATCTTGTAGGTGACGCCGTCGATGACGTCGAAATTGTAGGACGGAAAATTAGTGTTGATGAGGGCCTGGTCGGCCTTATCAGGCTCGATCCGGTTGAAGATGCCGGCCGACATTTCCAGCCATTCCTTAACCTGCGCACCGGTGATTTCGACCGCACGCACGGTGTTGGGATAGAGATAGAGGTCGGCAACGTTCTTGATGGCGATGTCGCCCGCCGGCACGTCGGTATAGTAGTCGGCGCCGTTGCGCCCGCCGGCCTTGAACGGCGCGGCCGCCGACAGCAGCGGCACATCCTTCCATTGCGTGTTCTTGAGGATATCCCTGAGGTACCAGGTCTGCGCCTGGCTGACGACCTGCACCGACGGATCGTCGGCGACCAGCGCGAAATAGGAATAAAGCGGCGCGGAGGTCTTGCCGACGGGACGCCGCACATAGGCCAGCGTCGCCTGGTGGTCCTGGTCGAGGGCCGCGATGATGCGCTTGTCGTCCGGGACAGTCGGCTTGTTCTTGTTGTCGAGGCGTTCGAAGATCGGCCGCGCTTCGGAGGTGGCTGAAACGACCTTCCATTTCGACCCGTCACGCTCCAGCATCAGGTCGATCAGCCCCATATGCGAGCCCCAGAAACCGCCCATGACGGCGGGTTTGCCCTGCAGCGTGCCCTTTTGCGTGTCGACACCGTCGAGCGACTGGAAATCCTTCTTGCCGGGGAACACCAGATGCTGGTGGCCGGTGAACACCGCATCGATGCCGTCGACGCCGGCGACGAAGAACGAGGCGTTCTCCATCATGTCGCCCTGCTTCACGTCGATGCCGGAATGCGACAGCGCAAGGACGATGTCGGCGCCCTCCTCCTTCATCTGCGGCACCCAGGCCTTGGCCGCCTCGACGATGTCGCGCGTCTTGACGTTGCCCTCGAGGTTCTTGAGATCCCAGACCATGATCTGCGGCGGCACGAAGCCGATGATGCCGATCCTGATCGGCTGCTCGGCGCCCGAACCGTCCTTGATCTTCTTGTCGAGGATGACATAGGGCTTGAGATAGAGCTTGTCGTCGCGCGGGTTCGCGGCAAGCTCGGTGCCGCGGATCAAATTGGCGCAGACGAAGGGAAAATTGGCGCCGGCCAGCACCTTATCCAGGAACGACAGGCCGTAGTTGAACTCGTGGTTGCCCAGCGTGGAGCACTCGTAGCCAAGCAGGTTCATGCCTTTCATGATCGGATGCAGGTCGCCGTCCTTCAGCCCCTTCTCATAGGCGATGTAGTCGCCCATCGGATTGCCCTGCAGCAGGTCGCCATTGTCGATCAGCATCGAATTCACGGCTTCCTTGCGCACAGCATCGATGAGAGACGCCGTGCGCGACAGGCCCAGCGTGTCGTTCGTTTTGTCGGCGTAGTAATCGTAAGGCAGCACGTTCACATGGATGTCGGTGGTCTCCATGATCCGGAGATGGGCCTGGTTGCCTTGAGCGCGGGCGGAGAACGGATGCAGCATAATCAGTGCCCCTGCGGCGGCGCCCGCAAGGAGATCGCGGCGGGATATGGGATGGAGCAGTTGCGACATGTTTTCTCCTTCGACAACTGACAAGCCCTGCCCCGAAGCGAACTTCGCTCTGAAACCTGCTTAAGTCCATTCAACAAGTCGCGCGCATGAAGCCGCCACTCGATCAGCAACGGATGACGTGCGGATGAACGATCGGGGCGAGGAAATCAGCCCTTGTCGTCGTCGCCTTGGGTGATCAGCCGCGCGCTGCGCTGGCCTGTCGCGTAGATCCATAG
Source organism: Mesorhizobium sp. M7A.F.Ca.CA.004.12.1.1 (assembly GCF_003997835.1). Classification (NCBI taxonomy): domain Bacteria; kingdom Pseudomonadati; phylum Pseudomonadota; class Alphaproteobacteria; order Hyphomicrobiales; family Phyllobacteriaceae; genus Mesorhizobium; species Mesorhizobium sp. M7A.F.Ca.CA.004.12.1.1. The sequence continues at coordinate 168 of NZ_RZRK01000409.1, read as the reverse complement.
CCAGCTCAGCGAAACCGCAAGCCGGTTGCGAAAACCGATCAGGAAATAGATGTGCGCCACTCCCCACAGCCACCAGGCCGCCCAGCCGGTCAGCTTGAGCCAGCCGAAATCGATCACCGCGGCGCGCTTGCCGATCGTGGCGAGATCGCCGGCATGCCTGTAGTGGAA
>NZ_RZRK01000408.1:0-5580 GCF_003997835.1 Mesorhizobium sp. M7A.F.Ca.CA.004.12.1.1 | reverse complement strand
CGTCACCCTGATCCGCAATGCCATCATCGACCCGGACACGGTGCGGAATGTGAAGGTGACGCCGTCGACGGTGCTCGGCTACAGCGATCAGGCGCTGTCGGGCATCAGCGGCGACGACACGCCGCTGGCGATGGTCTCGCGCCGCTACGATGTCGGCGAGCAGCGCGCACGGTCGTTGCTGGCCGGTGCTGGCGTGGTCATCGAGATGCAGGAGAAAAAGATCGGCGTGCTGTCCGGCGGCCAGAAGGCGCGGCTGATGATGCTGGCGCTGAGGCTCGCCAATCCCAACTTCTATCTGCTGGACGAGCCGACCAACCACCTCGACATCGACGGCCAGGAAGCGCTGGAAGCGGAACTGCTGGCGCATCAGGCCAGCTGCGTGCTCGCCTCGCACGACCGCTCCTTCATCCGCGCCATCGGCAACCGCTTCTGGCTGATCGACAAACGAAAGCTGACCGAAGTCGAGGACCCCGAGGAGTTCTTCCGCTCAGTGGCCGAAACGGCAGGATGAGGCCAACGGAGGTCGACTGGCATGTAAATTATTTGCTTACAGACCTTGTTTTTGTAAGCAATCTGTTTACATATATCGATGATCAAGTCCTTCAAGAACAAGGCGCTGTCGGACCTCTTTCAAACTGGAAAGACCGGCAAGATCGACGCCAAGATGCACAAGCGCATTCTTGTCCGGCTTGACCGCCTGGAAGCTTCGGAGAAGCCGGAGGAGATGAACCTTCCCGGCTTCGATTTCCACCCGCTGAAAGGCTTCGATCCAATCCGCTACACGGTCCACGTCAACGGTCCGTGGTGCATCACATTCGAGTTCGACGGCAAGGACGCTGCCCGCGTCGATTTCGAGCAATATCACTGAGGCGGCCAGACTGGAGAAGTTCGACTTATGACCGTGCACGAGCCGACGCGTCCTATTGAGCGTTGTCCCTCCCACCCGGGAGCGCTGCTTGAGGACATTATCCCGGCAACTGGAAAGACCAAGGTGGAAATTGCAAATCTGCTCGGGATCTCCCGGCAGCAGCTCTATGACATCATCCGCGAAAAGAAGCCGGTTTCGCCGGCTGTGGCCGCTCGCCTCGGGAAGCTGTTCGGCGACGGCGCCGCGATCTGGCTTCGAATGCAAGCGGCTTTCGATGCTTGGCACGCAGAGCGTGAAGTTGATGTTTCAGCGATCCCTACGCTCAGGGTTGCGTAGGTCCGCACGGCAGCATTCGGACAGACCATCAGACGCCGCGATAAAAAATCTCGACGGTCTGTCGGATAGCCTCAGCCCATCGCGTCCTTGGGATGCCGACACGATGATGCCGGCGCCAACCCAGGGAGAATTATCATGTCGGTTCTTTCATCCATCGGTCGCGTCGCAACCCGGTATGCGGCAGCGCGCGCTCGTCACCGCAGCGAGCGCATCCTGCTTTCGCTGCCGGCCTCGCTGCGCAAGGATATCGGCTTTCCGGACGTCTTCGACGCGCAGAACGGCCGCCGCCCCTGACCTCGCGAGGCGCCAGTCAGTCATGCGTATCACCTGAAAGCGGTGTCGCCTGCATCGATACGCGTTTTTCGAAAGCCTCGAACCAGTGCGTCAGCCGCGCCCGCGAGCGAAAAGGCGGCAGGTGGCGGAACGCCATCCAGGACAGCGTGGTGGCCAAGGCGATGTGGCCGACATGGAGCGGTGCCTCGTCGTCCAGCGCGCTTTCGATCCAGTCGTAGCTCGCCTCGATCTTTTCCCGGTATCCGTCGGCGAGAGCACCATAGCGCAGCTTTTCGGGTCTCCTTTCTGTCTCCCAGCGCAAAGCGATGCCTGTCTGCGCGAGGCCCTGGGCGACCGACTGAAGCCGCAACGCCTGCCAGCGCGCCTCGCCGTCCTGCGGCAGCAGCTTGCGGCCGTCATGCAGTGTGTCGAGATAGGCGCAGATGACATCGGAATCGAAGATCGGCGACGCATTTGGCCGCAACAGCACCGGCACCTTGCCAAGCGGATTTTCGGCGTAGACATCGGCGTTGCGCAAGGTCGGACTGGTCTCATGATGGATGACCTCCAGCCGATCGGCAATGCCAACCTCATGGGCGAAGACAAGCGCCTTGCGCGCGAAGGGTGAGTGGGTTTGATAGTAGAGGATCATTGTCGTCCCGGGGTTGAAGAGGCGTTCGCGTGATCCATCTGTTCTAGCCTGCGAGCCGAGAGAATTGCGCTCTGATTGGGCGCCGCCGACGCAAGTTCGTTTCACGCCTCTCGCTCGAGCCCGCGGCTGTCCGGGATTATCAAGGGCCGACCGCCAAAAAAATTTCGCCGCCATGTAGGATCGCCGCCGTCCGATCCGTCCTATGGCTCGCAAGGCCAAACGCAAAGAGGAACAACAAATGACTGATCAGACCCCCGTTCAGCCCGCGGCCAAAGTGCTCGGCGGATTGACCCCCTATCTGCAGCTGGATGGCGCCTTCAAGGCTGCCGAATTCTACAAGAAGGCCTTCGGCGCGGAGCAGGTCTTTGCCTACCCGGCGGACGAAAAAGGCCGCACCATGCACATTCACCTCCACATCAATGGCTCGACCCTCATGCTCTCCGATTTCTATCCGGAAAACGGAATGCCCGCCGTCAAGCCGCAGGGTTACACCATGCAGCTTCACCTCGGCAGCGACGACATCGAAGCCTGGTGGAAGCGCGCCGTCGATGCCGGCTGCGAAGTCGCCGTGCCGCTCCAGGTCATGTTCTGGGGCGATCAGTGGGGCAATATGCGCGACCCGTTCGGCGTCGAATGGGCGATGAACGCGCCGGTGAAGAAAGCCTGATCTGCCGCCGATGGCCCGAGCCCCTCACCGGCCGGCGCCGGTGAGGCCCTGTGAACTTCCAGGAGGAGATCCAAAATGTCCTATGTCGATGGTTTCGTACTTGCCGTATCCAGGGCAAAACTCGATGACTACAAGAAGCTGGCCAACCTCGCAGGGCCTATCTGGAGGGAACATGGCGCGCTCGCCTATGTCGAATGCATCGGCGACGACGTGCCCTATGGCGAGGTCACGTCCTTCCCGCGTGCCGTGCAGGCCAAGGACGACGAGATCGTCGTCTTCGCCTGGGCCGTCTATGAGTCGCGGGTGAGCCGCGATGCCGTCATGGCCAAGGTGATGGCAGATCCGCGCTTGAAGGCCGATTGGGCGGACATGCCGTTCGACGGCAAGCGCATGATCTTCGGTGGCTTCAAGCCATTCATTGAGCTTTGAGCAGCCGGTTGCAGATTAGAAGAAGCCTCTCAGCTTCGTCATCCTAGGGCGAAGCGCGAAGCTCCGTCGCGAAGACCCTAGGATGACGACGCGGGTGCTTAGGCCAATCTCTAAGGCCACGATCAGCTAGATAGCGTTGCGCTAATCCAGCTTGTCGAGCAGCGGCTTCAGCCGGTCTCCATAGCGCTTCCACAGATCGACCGACCCTTGATACATCGGCTGGCGCACCTGTGCGGCTGAAGCCGTGCGAACCGGTCGGTCGGTCTCGTGGAACGATAGAGCCGCGTCGTCCCAGGGCAGACCGAGATGAGCGATCAATGCCCGCGTCTGTCCTTCCTGGTCGGCGACAAAATCCTCGTAGCGTACATCATGCACGACGCCCGGCAGCACCGTGTGCCAATGCTTCATGATGTCGGTGTAGAGATTGTGGAAGTCGGCGAGCTCACCGAGATCGTAGCCATAGCGATGGCTGTCGCCGCGGAAATGCACCTTGTAGATCGACAGGCAGGTGGCCGCCGCATCGCGCGCGCAGTGGATGATCCTGGCCTTCGGCATCATCATGTGGATGAAGCCGACAAGCAGGAAGTTGCCCGGCATTTTGTCGGTGACGTGGCGCATGTTCGGATAGCGGGCATGCAGCATGTCGAGATAGGCTTGGCCTGCTTCGGCAAAATCCGCATCGCCCATATCCGATACGCCCCATGGGAAGCCACCCGGCATGGTCGCCGGGAACTGCTTGCCGACCGCCTTCTTCAAGATGCTGAGCTCGCCTGCGCCGTAGACCTGCGGATGGCTGGCAATGATCTGCTCGACCAGCGTCGTGCCCGAACGCGGCATGCCGACGATGAAGATCGGCGTGTCGTCGCTGATTGAGCTGGGCCTGTGCTTCTCGAAGAAGCCGGCATCGAAGGTGGCCTTCATCGCCTCGAATTCGGCCCGCGTCCTGGCCTGGTCGTAGTTGATGCCTTTGCGGCGGATCGCATTGCCTTCGGCGAAATAGTCGAAGGCCCGGCCATAATCCCTGAGATCGTCATTCGCCTTGCCGAGTCCGAAGGACAGCTGCATGCGTGCCAGGCTGTCCTGCGGCGCTTTGGCATGCTGGGCTTCCATGCCCCCAAGCTCGCTGTCGCGATCCTTCTGGCGCTTGACCTGCGTCAGCATCAGCCAAGCTGTGGCCATGGCGGGGTTGATCGCCAACGCCTGCCGGAACAGGTCGACCGCCTCGTCGAGCTTGCCCTTTTCCATCAGCCCGACGCCGAGCCCGTGCAGCAGGTCGGCATCCTTGGGGCGTATCGCCAGCGCTTCGCGGAAGACGGCGAGCGCCTCATCCAGCCGCCCGGCTTCCTGCAGGGTTTCGGCAAGCCCGATGCGGGCGCGCACGTGGAATGGGTTGCGTGCAACCGTGCCGCGATAAATCTCTTCGGCCTCTTCGAACTGGCCGACCTGCTTCAGCGATGAGCCGAGATTGTCGCGCGCCGCGAGCTGGTCCGGCCGCAGATCCACCGCACCGCGGAAGAAATCGATGGCCGCAGCAGGGCGGCCGAGGTCGCGCATCACCGTACCGAAATTGTTGAGGAAATCGGGATTCGTCGGCTGCAGGCTCACCGACCGTTCGATGAGATCCAGCCCTTCTTCGCTGCGCCCGGTCTGGTGCAGCAGCAGTCCCAGGAAATGCGCCGCGGCCGCATGCTTGGGCTGACGCGCCAGCACCTGCCGGTAGATCGTCTCAGCCTCTTGCCGGCGCCCCGCCTGATGCAGTTGCAACGCCTGCTGCACATACTGGTCGAGGCCCAGCGGCGGCTGTCCGCCTGCGCCAGACCTGGCTCCCGCACCCGCCGCTCGTCTTTGATCTCTGTTGATGGGAAACCTGCCGTGTTTTATCCGCCTGTGGCGATCTAGGCCATTGGCGCGCCAGGTTCAAGGCTTCGCTTGCTGTCTCGTCCTTTCGTCGGTGCGGAAAGATCAAATCAGGCGATTGGTCTCGGCAACCTGCCTGGCACGCCGAACCGTTCCATCGGTGTCGGCGATCCTTCGCTTTGCCGCCTCGTCACTTCTGACAGTCAGCCGCGGCGACAGGACAACCATCGGCTTTGCCATTACCGGCTTTGCGACCGGCGTGATCGTTACGGGGGTGCCTGTTGGCGTCTTTACGGACATCTCGAGGTCTCCTTCTTCAACTCACAAGAAAAATGAAATACCGGGAGAATTATTCCCGCTAAGCTTCAAACAGTTTTTGAATTGTATGAATTTGTATCATCATTTTTCTGATAGTTACAGCGCGCAATTTTTTGAATGAAGCACAATTTTATTTTAAAACGCCTTGATTAAATTACAACAAAGGCCTATCTGTACAGG
>NZ_RZRK01000407.1:0-5582 GCF_003997835.1 Mesorhizobium sp. M7A.F.Ca.CA.004.12.1.1 | reverse complement strand
CGGCGAAGGCTGGGACGTGACCGTGATCACCGACGCGTCGGGCGGGATTTCGAGGGAGTCTCACGAAGTTGCCATCCAGCGAATGATCGCGGCCGGCGCGAACGTGATGACCGTGATGGCGCTCACTGGCGAATGGCAACGCGATTGGGCGCGCACCGAGCATGTCGAGGAGCTGACCGAGATTCTCATTCAGCACTTCGGCGGCAGCGGCATCGCGTACCTCTGGGAACAGCAGCTGCTCAACACGCCGGTGCCGAGCGCCGCGGGCTGATCTGGGCGGAGGTGACGAAAGCTGGAGCGATCCCGCGCCAACAGGCTGGCTGCTTATCGAGCCGCGTCATCCCGCTCCACAAGACGGCCGCCCATGCCTGAATGCAGGGGCGGCCGGTGTCATCAACGATCACTTCCTCCAGCCATTGACCGCAACTGCAGCCGGCGCAGCCTGACTATCTATCGCCTCATTGAAAGGACCATGGAGATGTTCGGCGGAGCGCTCCCGAGAGGAAATAACAGTCATCCATCCGAACTTCAAAGTGAGCCTGACGCAACCGGGCGCTCTGATCGAGACGATGACTCGCAGTTCGGACATATCGACTGGAACAGAGGACCTTGCAACCAATCGACAACCCGTCAAGCACGCGGTTGTCATCATGTCTTAGGTACAAACTGCTACCCATGTCTCCGGAACGGACCTTCGACGTCTGGCGGAGGAAGTGTCTTCTAAACCTAAGTCCGCCATCGTCCGCTAATATACCAAAAACCCGTTGATTCCCTTGGCCTTTCGGCGTTCTGCGTTTGCAGTAGTCCGGTCAAATCCGCTAACATCGTGCATCGAAGTTAGGAACGGAGTTGCAGGGAATGGTTCGCTCACTCAACTTGCTGGCCGAAACGACCATCCGCGCCAAAGGCCTGAAGGCAGGGCGGCATAGCGACGGCGGCGGGCTCTATTTGTTGGCGAAGAAGGAAGGCACCAAGTCCTGGACCTTCGTCCACTTCAAGGGCTCTGGAAAGGGCCGTCAGTGGAAGGAAGTTGGCCTCGGCTCTTACCCTTCCGTATCTTTGAAGGATGCGCGCATTGCCGCCACCGACTGCCGGGACCGCCTGCGCCGTGGCCTTGACCCGATCGACACGGAAGCCAAGACCGAAAAGCCGACATTCGCGAAATGCGCCGAAGACCTGATCGCTGCTGTCGGCAAGGGCTGGCGCAATGCCAAGCACAAGGCACAGTGGGAAATGACCCTCGGCGATGCCTACTGCAAATCGATCCGCAAGAAGCCTGTGGACGAGGTGGACACGGCCGACATTCTGGAGATCCTGAAGCCGATCTGGTTCGAGAAGCCGGAAACGGCGCAACGGCTGCGCGGTCGGATTGAGCGGGTCTTGGATGCGGCGAAAGCTGCAGGTCATCGATCGGGAGAAAACCCGGCCTTGTGGCGCGGTCACCTGCAACACCTCCTGGCTAAGGGCAAGAAGCTTTCACGCGGCCACCATGCCGCTATGCCATACGCGGACGTGCCGGCGTTTGTGAAGCGCCTGCGGGCGTCTGAGGCTATGTCGGCGAAGGCGATGGACTTTCTCATCCTGACGGCTGCGCGCTCTGGCGAAGTGTTAGGCGCCAAGTGGCCCGAACTCGATCTGGACGAGAAGGTCTGGACTGTGCCGGCTGATCGCATGAAGGCCGGCGTCCTTCATAGGGTGCCGCTGACTGATGCCGCCCTGGCTATCCTGACGCCGCTCTACGATGCGCGCGTGTCGGACTATGTCTTCCCAGGGGAGAGCAAGCGGCCGGTTGATATGCCGCTGTCGGTGATGGCGATGACGATGCAGATGCGGCGCATGGAAGTCGGGCAATACACGCCGCATGGTTTCCGGTCAGCCTTCCGAGATTGGGCCGGGGATGAGACCAGTTTCCCGCGCGAGGTCGCGGAAGCTGCTCTTGCCCACAAGGTCGGCGATGCTGTCGAGAATGCCTATCGTCGGTCGGACGCATTGGAGAAGCGCCGCAAACTGATGTCTGCTTGGGCGAACTATCTGAATGCGCCTGCGGCTCGGGGTAATCTACGTGTCGTAAGATAACGTTGGTATCCGCTCGTGCATGCCATTGACTAAACGCGGCAAATCGCCGAGATTCACATCGTTCTGTTGAACTCGGAAAAAATCAGTTTTGAGGGACCGGCCCGGCTTTCTGCCGTGCCACGCTTGCAGAGCCTCTCCTAGAGAGGCCTGCGCCCTGCTGTTTTTCCTGTCCCTTACCCCCAGAGAAACCAGCGGCTCGTTTTACCGGATGTCGTTCGCTTTACTGTCGAACGGGAACGAACGCTGAACATCTCTGTGGGCAACCTGTGGATAAACACCAGCTAAGTCATTGGAATGAAAGGGGTACAAAATCCCTCGGGATAACACTCTCCAGGGTGTGCAGAGGGACTCGAAATCCGCTAGAATCCGTAACAAATCACCCGCGTCTGTTTGGCGCGAACCAAAGGAAGGAACTGAAATGGAAGTAAGCCCAAACGCATTTACTGTTTCGGGATTTTGCGCTGCTTTCGGCGTCGGTCGCTCGTTGCTCTATGAAGAGCTGAAATCCGGTCGCTTGCCTTACCGCAAGGCAGGACGGAAGACCCTGATCCGCAAAGATGATGCGCAAGCCTGGCTCGATGCTCTTCCGAAAGGAGCGACGGCCAATGAAGCCGGAAAGTAAGCGGTCTCCTCGCCAAAGCAGCCGCCTACTTTCCTACCTCAAAATCACTCCTCCAATCGCGGACCTAAATCGGAAAAGGAAGAATGACATGCCCCTCATAGCAGTCGACGCGAGTCGCGTTAATGCAAACTCTGTTAAGAGCGCGAACAAATTCAGCATCATCGTCAAGGTCGAGCCGGATGGAAATCCGATCCGACTGGACGGGCGCGTAGCTTGGGCAATGCGCGAGTTGGTCAAAGCCGGTCAAAGTGGCTGTACACCAATCACGCATCCCGGGCCTCGATGGTCAGACTACACGCACAAGCTGCGCAAGCTCGGGTTCGCCATTGAAACCGAGTACGAGAGCCACGGCGGCCCGTTCGCCGGTTCGCACGGAATCTACCGCTTAAGCTCGCCGGTCGTGATCCTTGAAGACGTGGCTAACGCCGCATGAGCACCGGCATCGGCAATACTCAAGGCCCGGTCGACCTCGCCGCCACTTGGCTGGCTACCGGCTCGGCGGATCGCACGAAGGCGATAATCCCGCAGATCCAAGAGCGGTTCAAATTGCCACTCAAAGACGCGGTGGAGGCCTGCCGGCAAGCGGCGCTGATCCGGGCGAGGGCCCACTGATGATGATGGACAAACACGCTTGGGGCCGGGCGGTCCGCTATTTCAAAGGTTTCCGGGATTCGCCGGGAGCCGTGCGAGTGGCGGGCGAGTTGCAGGATAAATACAACGAGGCTGTCGGCTGCGCTTGGCCGACGCGCGAAACAATTTCCCAGATGCTCGGCGCCGATGCTCCTGAGCAGATTTCCAAGTGGCTTCGAATTCTACAGAACGCGGGCGCGATTACGCGCGTCCCTGTTCGAAGCCTTCCCCTCGAAAAGCAGCAAATCATCGGTCGATCGGCGAAACGCTCCCAAGTCTACGTCCTGAACTTTGGCTGGGCGATGGACGTTTTGTCCGATCTGGACGAGTATGTCTGCGACCGCCAGAACAAGGTGATTATCCAGTCACCTCTGCCGTCTTTACGTAATCGTCCAAATACCCCATTGGATAATCAGACAGTCACCTGCGCGGGTGACGGTGTGGTTACCCTTATACCTTATGATCAAACCTTAGATCACACCTTAGAAGATAAAAGGGGCTCCGAAGGTTCAAACCTTAGTGCTTACACGCGCGAGAGGGCTGCATGATGGGCCTCGTGATCTGCTTTCCAATGGCTCGTCGTCTCGGAAAAATCAAACGGACGGCTGAACTGCTATCGGCTCGTCGCGGTCGTTCGGCTGACCACTATTGGCGCCAGACTGTCGCGGGCGTCGTCGGGCAACTGACCAGGGCCGGAATGACCGAAGCCGCGATAAGGAAAGAGGTGCAGACATTTTCGGACGCCGTGCAGGAAGAGCTACGGCGCGCCGCGCGTCGCAATGAGGGCGACGCAGCATGACGGTAATCGAGACAGCAGACGGCTTCGTCGTGGTCGACGGCACGGCAACATTGGCCGGACCGTTCCCGACCAATGCGGAAGCGTGGCGCGCGGCCGATCGGCTTGATGGCTCGCCTATATCGCCGGCTGAAAAGCGGGCTGACTGGATATCCACCAAGATCCTTTCTGCGGGACCGGCGCCTAGACGGTCGGCGAAAGCCATCCGGAAATCTGCGGATTCCGGTGGAATTTCAAGGAACCTCAGCCGAAAGGAAAAGCGGGAGGCGAAAAAGCAGCGCAAGGCTGAGAACCGCCTGAAGATCAATGCGGCCAAGGCTCCGGGCTGGTTGCGGAAGGGCGCCTCGGCGAAGTTCGATCCCCAAGCCAAGCGGGCCTTCAGCACCTCTCAACTCGGCACGTTCGGCGCCGCATCCCCAGTGCGGCATGTGAATATTAACGACTATCTCGCCTCGAAAGGTGTGCCTCAATGACGAACGCACTCGTTTCCTTCCCGGTATTCGATGAGAAGCCATCCGACGACTATGTTGACCGGTGGCTAGAGTTTACGAACGCGACTGGGCATCCGGAGCGCTTCGAGAATGTGACGACCACCAAGCCTGAAATCATTGGCACACTTCGCTTCCTATCAGGCGAGATCGAGGTTCCAATCTTTAAGCGCGAAAACCAGGACATGGTGCCATGTCCTATTTGTCATCCTACAGGCCCTTGGTTCAAGATCGGCCGGATGGCCTTCTTCCCCGATGAGCGTGTCGTGAGATTTATCGGCCATGACTGCGCCAAGCGGCACTACAAGGGCGAGTTCGATATCGCCGACGAGCGGTATCGGAAAGAGGCCCGAATTCGTCACCTTCAGCGCCGATGGACGGCTCTTGCTGAAAATGTGGACAGGATCGCGAAGTTTGCCAGATCATTGGCCGAACCGGCAAAGGCGCTCGAGGACTTGCGAGCCGAAATCGACAAGAAGGAGTCGGGGCTCTCCAAGTTGCTCTCGCGCGAACTGTCGCGCAATAGCGGCCGAATTGAAATCCAAGTGGATAGCGGGGTGAAGGATACCAGCGGCAACGCTGTCATCGTCAACGATGTTCTCGGCCTCGCTTCTGGTTCGGAATTCTGGGGCCGGCCTTATGTGCCTTACCAGCAGTTGTTGAGCCTCCAGCGCGATGCGGACGATTTAAAAACACCGCTGCCGGTGTGGCGAAGCGAGGAGTTGGACAGCGCCCACGAAGAGGAGATAGTCCGTCGCGGGACTTCAGCCGACATGCTACCTGAGCGGCTGGATGACCTCGCCTTTCTGCTCATTCGGTCGCAAAACTTCTTCGCCGCCGACAACCTGGCTCTTCTGGAGCGGTGGGGGAAAAATACCGGATCACCCTTCACGTCTCTGATTTGCCGCGTTGAAAATGACCGTCTGGTCATCGCCTCCAACACATTCGCCGGCTACCACCGCGTCAATCC
>NZ_RZRK01000406.1:0-5592 GCF_003997835.1 Mesorhizobium sp. M7A.F.Ca.CA.004.12.1.1 | reverse complement strand
CCCGCGCCTCGCGCTCGGGTCCGGCCGGCATGTCGCCGAGCTCTTCCTCGATGCGCATCTCGGCATTGCCGCCGAGCTTGATGTCGGTGCCGCGGCCGGCCATGTTGGTGGCGATGGTGATGGCGCCGGGCTTGCCGGCCTGGGCGACGATCGCCGCCTCGCGCTCGTGATGGCGGGCGTTCAGCACTTCGAAATCGGTAAAACCTTCCTTGCGCAGGCGCTCGGCCAGCTGCTCGGACTTTTCGATGGAAGTGGTGCCGACCAGCGTCGGCTGGCCCTTGGCGCTGGCTTCGCGGATCTCTCTCACGATCGCCTTGTATTTCTCCTCGACCGTCCGGTAGACCTCGTCGTCCTCGTCGATGCGCACGACCGGCAGATTGGTCGGGATCTCGGTGACTTCGAGACCGTAGATGTTGCCGAATTCCTCGGCCTCGGTCAGCGCCGTGCCGGTCATGCCGGAGAGCTTCTTGTAGAGGCGGAAATAATTCTGGAAGGTGACGGAGGCCAGCGTCTGGTTCTCCGGCTGGATCGCCACATGCTCCTTGGCTTCGAGCGCCTGGTGCAGGCCTTCCGAATAGCGGCGGCCCGGCATCATGCGGCCGGTGAACTCGTCGATGATGACGATCTCGCCGTTGCGGACGATGTAGTCCTTGTCCTTCTGGAACAGCCGGTGCGCCTTCAGCGCGTTGTTGACGTGATGGACGATGGCGACGTTCTCGACGTCGTAGAGCGACTCGCCCTTGAGCAGGCCGGCATCGCGCAAAAGGTTCTCGAGCTTCTCGGTGCCTTCCTCGGTGAAGATCGAGGTCTTCTGCTTCTCGTCGATCTCATAATCCTGCGGCTGCAGCTGGATGATGAAGGTGTCGATGGTGTTGTACATTTCCGAACGGTCCTCGAGCGGACCGGAAATGATCAGCGGCGTGCGCGCCTCGTCGACCAGGATGGAATCGACTTCGTCGACGATCGCGTAATTGTGACCGCGCTGCACCATCTGGGCGCGCTCGTATTTCATGTTGTCGCGCAGATAGTCGAAGCCGAGCTCGTTGTTGGTGGCGTAGGTGACATCGGCGGCGTAGGCGGCGCTGCGCTCCTCGTCAGACAGGCCATGGACGATGACGCCGACCGAGAGGCCGAGGAACTTGTAGACGCGGCCCATCCATTCGGAGTCGCAGGTGGCCAGGTAATCGTTGACGGTGACGACGTGGACGCCTTTGCCGGCGAGCGCATTGAGGTAGACCGGCAGCGTCGCGACCAGGGTCTTGCCCTCGCCGGTGCGCATCTCGGCAATACCGCCATTGTGCAGCACCATGCCGCCGATCAGCTGGACATCGAAGGGGCGCATGCCGAGCACGCGGCGCGCTGCCTCGCGGGCGGTGGCGAAGGCCGGCACCAACAGGTCGTCGAGTGTGGCGCCATTGGCTATGTCCTGGCGGAACTTCGCGGTGCGGCCGACCAACTCCTCGTCGGAGAGCGCCCGCATCTCGTTTTCCATGGCGTTGATCGCCTCGACACGGGGCCGGGTCGATTTGACCCGACGGTCGTTGGAGGAACCGAAAACCTTACGGGCGAGACCGCCGAGACTGACCATCCAATGGTCCTTTCGATAGAATTCTCAATCTTGAGATGAGCGCCGGCCGGCCCCATCAATTCCACGTGAACACTGGCGAACACATTAGTGAACACTGGCAAACACAAAAAGCGCCCGGAAAACGGTTCTGGACGCAAAGTCGTTGGACAGATAAGAGGGGGCTCAACTGATGTCAACGCCGCGCTGGCCCTGCTGGCTGCGCCAAATTCCGCCACAATCTGGCCGATCTGGAAGCACCCTCTTAACAATCCCCACCGGAGTCCACCCTATGTCCCTGTTGTTCCGCCGCGCGTCGCTCGCCAGCCTTGGCTTGGCCGTCGGCCTGTCGGCCCTTTCGCTCTCGCCGCTGATGGCGCAGCAAACCGCTCCCGCCCCGGCGGATGCAGCAGCGCCAGCCGCGGCACCGGTCGATCCGAATAAGGTTATCGCCACGGTCAACGGCCAGCCCCTGACCGAAGCCGATCTGGTGCTTGCCGAAGGGGAATTGTCACAGCAGTTCGCGCAATTGCCACCCGAGCAGCGCCGTGCCGCAGCGCTCTCGGCTGCCATCGAGATCCGTGTCATGGCCGCCCAGGCGGTCACGTCAGGGCTCGACAAGGATCCCGACTTCCAGCGCCGCATGGCCTTCCTGCAGCAGCGCGCGCTGCATGGCGAGATGGTCGAGAAGGGCGTCGTCGACAAGGTCACCGACGCCGAGGTCCGCGCCCGCTACGACCAGGAAATCGCCAACACGCCGCCCACCAACGAGCTGCATGCCCGTCACATCCTCGTGAAGACGAAGGAAGAGGCCGAGGCCATCATCAAGCAGCTCGACGGCGGCGCCGACTTCCAGAAGCTCGCCAACGAGCACACCAGCGATCCCTCGGGCAAGACCAGCGGCGGCGATCTCGGCTGGTTCGGACCTGGCCAGATGGTGCCGGAGTTCGACAAGGCGGCCTCCGCGCTCGAGGTCGGCAAATACACCGAGCAGCCGGTGCAGTCGCAGTTCGGCTGGCATGTCATCAAGCTCGAGGACAAGCGCACCAAGCAGCCGCCGGCCTTCGACGACGTCAAGGACCAGGCCAAGCAGGCGGTCATCCGCGACAAATATTTTGCGCTGGTCAAGTCGCTGCGCGCCGGCGCCAAGATCGAGATCCCCGACGCGAACCTGAAGAAGACGGTCGATACGCTGGAAAGCGCCAAGTAAGACTGATAGCTCTTTGAAAAGGGCGCGGCAGCCAGGGGTTGCCGCGCCCTTTTTCATCGCCGTTTTTTAAGGGGCGGGCGCCGCTATGCCTCGCATCACGTAGTTGACCGCCTTGCCGATGGCGGCTTCGTCCTCGTCGAGCCGGTTGGTCAACAGATGTCTCCAGGCGAAGGAGGCGATCAGGTCTGCGACAACAGCTGAATCGACGCCGGCCGGGATTTCGCCCCTTGCCTTGGCGCGTTCGATGATCTGGCCGGTATGGGAGCGTCGGCCCAGCGAGTAGTCGGCAAGGGCCGCGGCAGCGGTCTCGTCCGACTGCGCCTCGGCGATCAGCGACCGGAACACGCTTCCCGACGATGTCTCGCGCCAGTGGGTGAACAGGTTTTTCAGGAAGCCGACGAGATCCTCCTCCAGCCGCCCGGTATCGGGAACCTCGACGCGCTTCTGGCGCTGATAGACCTCAAGCAGCAATGCCGCCTTGCTCGGCCACCAGCGATAGATGGTGGGTTTGCCGGCGCGGGCCCGCCGCGCCACCGCCTCGATCGAGAAACCGGCATAACCGGCTTCGACCAGTACGGCCTCGGCGGCTTCGAGAATGGCATCGGCGCTGTCGGGGTTGCGCCGCGCACCGATCGATCTGCGCGCCGGATCGGCGTCCTCGGCCATCTCTGTCTCCTCGCCAACACTATCGCCGGCAATATAGGCGACCCGACGCTCAAACGAAACGGCGCGTTTTCAAGCTTCGGGAACGGATGGTAGCGGCAGGGGTTAAGTTCATTCTCTGAAAGTCTACCGCCGTGTCGGTTGGCGAAGCTCCAAACGCAAAAACCCGCCGGGCGGCGGGTCACTGGCGCAAATCAGCACCATGGGCAAAAATGTAGCATAGCTGCCCTCACCGAGTCAAGAAAAAATTCCTATCGCCATGAGGCGCCGCCAGCTTGAATTGCCCGGCTGGCCGTGGGATCACGCCTACTGCATCGCCTGCGATGTCTCGGATTCGATACGCCAGCCGCCGCCGGCCTTGACCACCCCAAGCGTGACGCGCGCCTTGCCGGTCAGGCGTGCCGCCGACCTGTCCTTTGGAAGATAGTCGTAGCGCATCGCAAAGACTGCCTCGGCGCGATCTTCGCCCTGTGGAGTGACCTCCAGGCTGCCGGCCTCCATGCTTAGCGACCAGGAGGCCCACTGCGCGAACCAGTCGGCCTTGATCTTGACGATGGCGTCGGCGTCGTAGCGGGTTCCGAAGATGAAGGCGGATGGGCCGTAGAGCCGCTTGACGGTCTCGCTCATCGCCCCGGTGTCCGGCGTCAGATAGTCCTGGCGCAGGAATTTCTCGATCGATCCCTTGTCGTCGCCGACAGAGCGTTCAAGTGCGGCCACTTCCATTGAAGGCGCCGGCGCCGCGGCCGGCCTTTGTGGCTCTGCGGGTTGTCCGTCCGAGACGAATTCGAAGCGTTCGAGCAACGATCCCTGCTCCCAGGGGCGCTGGGTTTCGCGGGTTTGCGAAACCACGTCGCGGCGCACCGCGATCATCATGTCGTTGATGCTCTGGCCGGGCTCGGCGATGTGGCGCAGCAGGGCGGCGGCGAAAGGCGAGTTGCGTCCGCTGCCGTCCATGGCGACAGCGCCAGGTGCCGTCGAGAAGGCGATGAACGAGCCGCGCGTCGAATCGAATTGCGCCAGCCCGGCCAGCGCCTTCGCCGAGCGCGTGGTGGCGGTGCGGCTGAGACTGCGGGCAAACGGATTGTTGCGGCAGGCATCGAGAAACACCAGGCTGACCTTGGTCTGCTGTTCCATGATGTCGAGGACTTCGTCGATCGGCACTGCTTCGAGCTGCAACTTGACGGGCACGTCCAGCCTGGCGTCGACCGGCACGATGTAGTTGCGCCCGTCGACCTGCAGGCCGTGGCCGGCATAGTAGAAAAGCCCGACGCCGGCGCCCTGGAGCGCATCGGAAAACGCGCCGATGCTGCGTTCGAGTTCACGCTTGCCGAGATCATTGCCCTCGATCACCTCGAAGCCGATCGAGCGCAGCTTGTCGGCGATGTCGAGGGCGTCGTTGACCGGGTTGGCCAGCGTGCCGGCTTCGGCGTAAGTGCCGTTGCCGATGACAAGCGCCACGCGCCGTTGCGGCTGCGCATCCGCGCTCAGCAGCAAAAGTCCCAGAAATGCCCATGCAAGGATCGCAAGCCTGCCCATGGGGCAGATCATAACGCCATCGGCCCCGGCGACGCCATCGGATTTGCAATGCAGGCCTAACCACGAGCGGGTTCGAACTCCCGGGCAAGAGCGACGAAAACGCCCTTGCGCCCGCGCGGTCTATCGGGCAAACCGGCCTTCCCCTGCGATTTTTCCCGCCCGAGGCCTCCATGTCCACGACGATTTCGCCGCTCGCGCCGAAGAAATACCCCAAAATGCCGGAAATCGAAGGGGTGCGCATCGCCACCGCCGAGGCAGGGATAAAGTACAAGAGCCGCACCGATCTTTTGACCATGGTCTTCGATGAAGGCACCGCGGTCGCCGGCGTGTTCACGAAATCGAAATGCCCTTCGGCGCCGGTCGATTTCTGCCGGCAGAATCTCGGCGCAGGCAAGGCCCGGGTGCTGGTCGTCAATTCCGGCAACGCCAACGCCTTCACCGGCAAGAAAGGCCGCGAGTCGACCGCGCTGACCGGCGAGGCGGCGGCGAAGGCGGCCGGCTGCACGGCAACGGAGGTTTTCCTGGCCTCGACGGGCGTCATCGGCGAGCCGCTCGACACCAGCAAATTCAGCCACCTGCTGGCCGGGCTGGTCAGCAACGGCAAGCCCGGGCTGTGGAC
>NZ_RZRK01000405.1:0-5596 GCF_003997835.1 Mesorhizobium sp. M7A.F.Ca.CA.004.12.1.1 | reverse complement strand
GGGCAGCATCTCGACGCCGGCCTCGGTGAGGACGACGCGCCGGTTGACGCGGTGGAACAGCTTGCGGCCCATCTGCTCCTCGACCGTGCGGATGAGCTGGCTGACGGCAGCGGCCGACACCGAAAGCTCTTCCGCTGCCGCGGCAAAGCTGCCTGTACGGGCCGCAGCCTCGAAAGTTTGAAGTCCTTTGAGAGAGGGAGGTACGGCCATACTCACCGAATAGATAAGTTCTGCTTATCTAGATTGCAGAAATCGTCGTTTTTGGAAAGGTTGTTCATTGGCTACAATGGGTTCATCAAACTCCAGTCTGGATCGAAGCACGTGGATCATCGTGACGTAATTTCATCGTTGACGCAGGAGGAGCGCAACCGGCTGACCGCCAAGTCTGATGTTGCGGGCCTCGTTCAGCTTGCTGCTCATTGGGGCGCGATCGTGGTCGTCGGATCGCTGATCGCCGCCAAGGTGCCGTTCTGGCCACTGCTGATGCTTCCGCAAGGTATCCTCATCGTCTTCCTGTTCACGCTGCTGCACGAGACGGTTCATCGCACGGCTTTTGAGGCACAGCGGCTGAACGATGTCGTGGCGCGGGTGTGCAGTCTGGCGATCGCACTGCCGGCGGACTGGTTCCGCTACTTCCACTTTGCCCACCATCGATACACGCAAGACCCGGAGAACGACCCTGAACTGGCCTTCCCGAAACCGGAGACATGGCGGCAATACCTCGTCCACATATCCGGCATCCCGTTATGGTGGGGCCACCTCAAGACGCTCTATGCTAACGCGGCGGGCGGTTGTCGCGAAAGCTACGTTCCGCCAAAGGGCTATGACAAGGTACGCAGCGAGGCACGCGCCATGATTGCCTTTTATGCCGTGGTCCTTCTGCTGGCCCTTTATTTCCGGCTCTCGGTGCTTGTCTATGTCTGGATCTTGCCCGCTCTGTTGGGGCAGCCGTTTCTGCGCCTCTATCTCTTAGCCGAGCACGGCCGTTGTCCGTTCGTCGCCAACATGCTGGAGAACACCAGGACCACGCTGACCAATTGGCTGGTCCGCAGGCTGGCGTGGAACATGCCGTTCCATGCCGAGCATCATGCCTATCCAGGCGTGCCGTTTCATCAACTGCCGCGGTTTCATGCGCTGATCGAGCGGCATCTCAAGGTGGTCGAGCCCGGCTATGTCAGCTTCCACGGCAAATACATCGACACGCTGCGTTGACGATGGCCGGCCTCAGCCGGTCTGGCTGTGCAGTGCTCGGGATTTCAGCAGACGCTGGATCTCGGCCGCCGTTGACGGCACGCCGATCAGATAGCCCTGCGCCTCTGTGCAGCCATTGCCGCGCAGGATGTCGAGTTGCACCTCGGTCTCGACCCCCTCGGCGGTGACAGTGATGCCAAGCTCGGCGCCCAGCCCGATGACGGTGCGAACGATCGCCGCGGCGTCACGATTGCCCAGGTCGTGGATGAACGAACGATCGATCTTGATCTTGTCGACGGGAAAACGCCTGAGATAGCCGAGCGAGGAATAGCCGATGCCGAAATCGTCCAGCGCGATGCGGATGCCGAGTTCGCGCAACTGCCGCAGCGTCCTCAGCACCGCCTCGCTTTCGTCCATTAGCACGGTTTCGGTGATTTCCAGCTCCAACCGATCGGCTGGCACGCCGGAGAAAGCCAGCGCCGAGATGACGCTGCGGGCGAAGCTGCCGCTTTTAAGTTGCACGGCCGAGACATTGACCGCGACGCGCAGGCCGGCGGGCCAGTCGGCCGCCGCCGTGCAGGCTTTCCTCAGCGCCCATTCGCCAAGCGGCACGATCAATCCAGTGTCTTCGGCGACCGGAATGAAGCTGTCCGGCGCCACCGTGCCGCGTGTCGGCGAATGCCAGCGCATCAAGGCTTCGGCGCCGACGATCTCCCCGGATGCGATGTTCATGATGGGCTGGAAGTCGAGGTCGAATTCCTGGCGCGGCAGCGCGGTCTCGAGGTCGATCTCCAGCGCACGCCGTGCCTGTACCATAGCGTCCATTCCGGGTTCGAAGAACCGATACTGATTGCGCCCTTCACTCTTCGCCCGGTAAAGCGCCGTATCGGCGTTTCTCAGCAGCGCGTCGGCATCTCCACCGTCGTCGGGGAAAACCGCGATGCCCAGGCTGATGCCGACATGCATCTCGCGGCTCTTGTCGCGGAACGGTTTTCCGATTGTCTCGACGATGCGCTTCGCGAGTTTTTCTGCATTGGCAATGCCCTTGAAGTTGAACTGGATGATGACGAATTCGTCGCCGCCGAAACGGGCGACGACGTCGGTTTCGTTGTGCAGGCAGCGCTGCAGCCTCTCGGCCACGCTCTTCAACAGCCAGTCCCCGGCCGGATGTCCCCAGGTGTCGTTGACCGCCTTGAAGCGATCGAGATCGAGCGAAAAGATTGCCAGCGGCGTGACCGCCGTGGCTTCCAGCGCAAGGTCGAGCCGTTCGCGAAACATCGAGCGGTTGGGCAATCCCGTCAGCGTATCGTGATGCGCAAGATGGGTCATGCGCTCTTCGGTGCGGCGACGTTCTGTGACGTCGTCGAAGGTCACTACCCAGCCGCCGCCGTTCATCGGCCGGCGTGTGACCAGAACCGTCCTGCCGTCGGCAAGATGCCGGTAGGCCGAATGCATTTTTGCCGCCGTCAGGCAGGCTTCGGTCTTGGCGACTTCGCTGTCGACGTCGATCTCCGTATAGATGCCGAGTTCCAGCAATCTTTCGAGCGCCTCGCGGTGCGTCGTTCCAAGCGGGAAGTCTGCCGCGGTGACATTGTAGAGTTCAAGAAAACGCCGGTTGCGCACGATCATCTTGCCGTCGGCGCCGTACATCAGCAGGCCTTGCGACATGTTGGCAAGCGCTGCGTCGAAGCGGCGGTGCTGCTCCTTGAGATCCTCTTGCGCGCGGCGCTGCTCGGTGATGTCCTCGTAGATCGAGACCCAGCCGCCCAGAGCCAGAGGGCGGTGCGAGATGCTGACGATGCGGCCGTCCGACAGTGTTTCTTCATAGGTCGAGGGCTTTGCCTGATCGATATAGGGCTTGCGGATGGCGTAGAGTTCGTCGGCGGTTTGCGAGGCGATGCCGATATCGACGCTGTGGCGCAGAATGTCGAGGAACCGGATGCCGGGCCTTATGACGCTGGCTTCGAGGCAAAAGATGTTCAGGTAGTTGCCGTTGCAGATGATCATCCGCTCGTCGGCGTCGAACATGCACAGGCCGTGCGACATGTTCTCGACCGCAGCCGAAAAGCGTTGGTTCTGCTCGCGCAGTTCGTCTTCCATGTGGCGGGAGCGGTCCATGCCTTCGGCCTCCCGTTTCGGGATGGTCGAACCATCCTTGGCATCAGCGACGGGCATGAGCGCGCCTGCGGACCGTGATCGAACGCGCTATTGTGGCCGCCGCCGGTTAATTTAGCGTTTTAATGCATGTCGCCCAAAAGTGACCTCGGTTTTGGGGAAAACGACATGCATAAAACAAGACCTAAAGCGCGGCGCATGAATCCGTTTCAGCGCGACGCGCTTTAGCCGATTGCGGTTGCCGAAACCTGGTGCCGCGACGTCTCGATCGCGGAAAACCGCTTCAGGAACGCATTTTGCGCCCAGGTCACCGAGCGTGGCGTGAAATCGAAGCGGTCGGCATTGAAGCCGCGCGGACGGCCGAAGAACTCGGTCGCCTCGGCGGTCGAAAAGCCGGCGAGCAGCGTTGCCTCGAAATAGGCGGCGATCTGGTCGGCGCGCTTGATCTCCTTGCGCAGCGCAGCACTTGGCTCCTGCGGCAGCGAGAAGCGCAGATGGATGGCGCGCTGCAGCCGCAACTCACAATCCTTGTAGCTGCCGCCCATCACCGATTTGAACGGTGAGATCATGTCGCCGATGACATATTCGGGGGCGTCGTGCAGAAGAGCCGCCAGCCGGGCGTCGGCCGAAGCCTCGGGTACCAGGTCGCGGAACAGCGCTTCGACCAGCAGCGAGTGCTGGGCAACCGAAAAAGCATGCTCGCCGCTGGTCTGGCCGTTCCAGCGGGCAACGCGGGCGAGCCCATGCGCAATGTCTGAAATCTCGATGTCGAGCGGAGAGGGATCGAGCAGGTCGAGCCGGCGGCCCGACAACATGCGCTGCCAGGCGCGTGCCGGCGCGCCGACGCGGTCGGCCGCCATCAGGCCTCCTCCGCGCTGACGGCTTCCTGCGGGAAGGCGAATTTTGCCCAGCCGGGAATGGCTAGTGTAACCGGAACGTCCGCCGCCATGATCGGCAGGTCGGCGTCGAGCGCCGCCTTGATCCGATCGATGCGCGCAATCGCCAGACCGATCGTGCCGGCGGTCGAGCCAAGCATGCCAACCGGCCTGCCTTCGACGGTCAGTTCGATGCCGGGCGCGGGCAGGGACCCGTCAGCCGACACAATCAGCACGCGCCGCCTGGCGGTGCCGCGATGCTGCATGCGCGAGACGACCTCCTGGCCGACATAGCAGCCCTTCTTGAAGCCGACGCCACCGGTTTCGTCCAGCAGCACGTCGTGGGGGAAGGCGTCTCCGAGTTGGTAGTCGCTGCCGCTTTCGGCAATGCCGCCGGCAATGCGGAAGGCTTGCCACGCGGCGACATCGCTGCGCTTATCTGTTTCGCCATAGGAACGCGTGACGGCACCCTTCGGAAAGCGTGTGTCGGCGGCCGCCGTTGAATCGGATTGCGAGGGTGTTGATTCATGTCCCCATGCGACGATGACAAATGCCTGATCGGATTTGGCAATCTCGACCTTGGCGCGCAGTTTGTAGAGCGTCAGCCGGCGTATGAAATCGTCCGATATGTCGGCGCGGCATTCGAGCCAAAATGCATTCTCGCCGGTGCGGGAGATCAGGAAATCGAACAGGATCTTGCCTTGCGGCGTCAGCAGCGCACCGGGCTTGGCTTCGCCGGGAGCCAGGATGTCGAGATCGGTGGTCAGGATGTTCTGCAAAAAATGCTCGGCATCCGGACCTGATACGGAAACGAGGGCGCGGTCTTTGAGCTGGGCAAAGGGCATGGGTGGAAAAGCAACCTGATCTTGCAAAACGGTCGGCCTTTACGTAAGCCGCTGGCACTCCCCCCGCAAGAGAGCATGGCCATGATCTACGACCTCATCCTGACAGGCGGCACCGTGGTCAACCACGACGGCGAAGGGGCTCGCGACATCGGCGTGAAGGGCGGGCGCATCGCCGCCATCGGCGATCTCCGCCAGGCCTCGGCGGGCGAGACGATCGACTGCCGCGGCCTGCATATCCTGCCGGGCGTCATCGACAGTCAGGTGCACTTTCGTGAGCCGGGATTGGAGCACAAGGAAGATTTGGAAACGGGTTCGCGCGCAGCCGTGCTTGGCGGCGTCACCGCCGTGTTCGAGATGCCCAACACCAATCCGCTGACCACCAGCGAGGCAGCGCTTGCCGACAAGGTTCGGCGCGGCACGGATCGCATGCATTGCGATTTTGCCTTCTGGGTCGGCGGCACCCGCGAAAACGCCGGGGATGTCGGCGAGCTTGAGCGGTTGCCGGGCGCGGCCGGGATCAAGGTAGTCATGGGTTCGTCCACCGGCGACCTGCTGGTCGAGGACGACGAA
>NZ_RZRK01000404.1:0-5605 GCF_003997835.1 Mesorhizobium sp. M7A.F.Ca.CA.004.12.1.1 | reverse complement strand
CGCTTGACCGCCCATGGCGCGCTGGTCGCCGAGACCGGACAGCACACCGGCCGCTCGCCCAAGGACAAGTTCGTCGTCCGCGATGGCGCCACCGAACCACATGTCTGGTGGGACAACAACAAGGCGATCTCGCCGGCCCAGTTCGACACGCTGCTCGCCGATTTCCAGGCGCATGCCGCGGACAAGGATCTATACGTCCAGGATCTGGTCGGCGGCGCCGATGCGGAGTCGAGGCTGCCGACCAGGGTGATCACCGAATTTGCCTGGCACTCGCTGTTCATCCGCAATCTGCTGATCCGTCCGGATGCCGCCGAACTCGAACAGTTCGTGCCTGAGATGACGATCATCGACCTGCCGTCCTTCCGCGCCGATCCCCTTCGTCACGGCAGCCGCACCGAAACGGTGATCGCCGTCGATCTTTCGCGCAAGATCGTGCTGATCGGCGGCACCTCCTATGCCGGCGAGATGAAGAAGTCGGTGTTCACCATGCTCAACTATCTGCTGCCGGCGAAAGGCGTGATGCCGATGCATTGCTCGGCCAATGAGGGTGCGGCCGGCGACGCCGCCATCTTCTTCGGCCTGTCGGGCACCGGCAAGACGACGCTCTCGGCCGATCCCTCGCGCACGCTGATCGGCGACGACGAGCATGGCTGGGGGCCGCACGGCATCTTCAATTTCGAAGGCGGCTGCTATGCCAAGACGATCAAGCTGTCGGCGGAAGCCGAGCCGGAAATCTTCGCCACCACGCAGCGCTTCGGCACGGTGCTGGAAAATGTCGTGCTCGACGCTGATGGCGTGCCGGATTTCAACGACGGAAGACTGACCGAGAACACACGCTGCGCCTACCCGCTGGACTTCATCCCCAATGCCAGCAAGACCGGCCGCGCCAACCATCCCAACAACATCATCATGCTGACCGCCGATGCGTTCGGCGTGATGCCGCCGATCGCGCGGCTGACCCCGGCGCAGGCGATGTATCATTTCCTGTCCGGCTACACCGCCAAGGTGGCCGGAACCGAAAAGGGCGTGACCGAGCCCGAAGCGACGTTTTCGACCTGTTTCGGTGCGCCGTTCATGCCGCGCCACCCTTCCGAATACGGCAATCTGCTGCGCGAGCTGATTGCACGCCACGGCGCCGATTGCTGGCTGGTCAATACCGGCTGGACCGGCGGCGCCTACGGCACCGGCAAGCGCATGCCGATCAAGGCGACGCGCGCGTTGCTTGCAGCCGCACTTGACGGCTCGCTGAAGACGGCCGAGTTCCGCACCGACCCTCATTTCGGTTTCGAGGTGCCGGTGGCTGTGCCGGGCATCGATAGCGCCATTCTCGACCCGATGATTCTGGACCCCCGGGCGACCTGGGCCGACAAGGCCGGCTACGACCGTCAGGCGGCACGGCTGGTCGGCATGTTCGCCGTCAATTTCGAGAAATTCGAAAGCCATGTCGACGCCGTGGTGCTGGGCGCGGCGCCGCGCATGCAGGAAGCGGCGGAGTAATCGCGCCACAGGGGTCAGCTTTCGTTGAAAGGCCCGGTTCGATCGGGCCTTTTCTTTTTCGATCCGCCGCGCCATGACTGCGGCATGGCGAGCGACGACAACATCATCATATCAGGCGATGCGGTGATCCATCCGGGCGACCTGCACGAGGATTTCATCCGCTCGTCCGGTCCCGGCGGCCAGAACGTCAACAAGGTGGCGACGGCGGTGCAACTGCGCTTCGACGCGGCCAACGCAACGGGTCTGTCGGAGCGCGTGCGCGAGCGGACGATCAAGCTTGCCGGCCAGCGTGCCACCAAGGACGGTGTCATCGTCATCGAAGCAGGCCGCTTCCGCACCCAGGAACAGAACCGGGCGGATGCGCGGGCACGGCTGACGGCATTGGTCGCCAAGGCCGCCGAACCGCCACCGCCGCCGCGCAAGAAGACACGGCCGTCGAAGGGTGCCGTGGAACGGCGGCTGAAGAGCAAGGCCGGGCGCGGCACGATCAAGAAGCTGCGGGGCCGGGTGGAGAACGATTAAGCACCACACCAATCACGCGCAAAACGACTTCCCATTTTGGACCGCAGATGCAAAGTTCAACCATTGCCATTAGCAAGGGAGACCAAGGATGGGCATGTTCGATTTCGTCAAGAGCGTCGGCAAGAAACTGGGCATCGGCGGTGACGACGAAGCCGCACCCACGGCCGACACACTCAAGAAGGAGCTCGATTCGCACAAGCTCGGCACCGATGGCGTCGAGGGCGTCGTCACGGGCGACACGGCGGTGCTGAAGGGTGTGGTCAAGGACCAGTCGATCTTCGAGAAGGCGGTCATCGCCGTCGGCAACACGCTCGGCGTCTCCAAAGTGCAGGCGGACGAATTGCAGGTCGCGCCAGCACCTGGCACGGCCGCCGCCCCCGCCAAGGAGCCCACCTTCTACACGGTGAAGAAGGGCGACAATCTCTGGAAGATCGCCGAGAAAAGCTACGGCAAGGGCCAAGGCGTCAAGAACACGGTCATATTCGAGGCCAACAAGCCGATGCTGACCCATCCCGACAAGATCTATCCGGGCCAGGTGCTGCGCATTCCCGACCTCGCCTGATCGGCGGCTGCCAATTCGACAAGAGCGGCGGCTTTCGGGTCGCCGTTTTCATTTGAACGTGACATTTTACGGTTCCGAACCATCCAAGAGGTAATCGAATCCGTGCTCGTCCTGCCCAAAGGCGTCCGCCACATGCCGGCCTACCTGTCGCGCAGCGCGCAGGAAGAGATGGTCGACGAGGTGGGACGGATCGTGCAGCAGGCGCCGCTGTTCGTGCCGGCCATGCCGCGCACCGGCAAGGAGATGAGCGTGCGTATGACCAATTGCGGGCCGCTCGGCTGGGTCACCGACAAGGAGCACGGCTATCGTTACCAGCCGGCGCATCCGGTAACCGGGGCGCCTTGGCCGCCAATTCCGGATGCGCTGCTCGACCTGTGGCGCGAGGTCTCGGGCTATTCGCACCCGCCGGAAGCATGCCTCATCAATTTCTACACGCCGGACGCAAAAATGGGCCTGCATCAGGACCGCGACGAGACCGATCTTTCGGCGTCGGTCGTCTCCGTCTCGCTCGGCGACGACTGCCTGTTCCGAGTCGGCCAGACCACGCGTGATGGCGCCACCAAGTCGTTCAGGCTGCAAAGCGGTGACGTCGTGGTGCTCGGCGGCGAGGGGCGGCTGTGCTTTCACGGCGTCGATCGGATCTATCCCTCGACCTCGGCGCTGCTGAAAAACGGCGGGCGGGTCAATCTGACGCTGCGGCGGGTGACGGAGCCGGCCGTCACAGCTTCCTGAGCGCCACTTCCTCGATCAGGTGGTCGGCGCCTTTGCGCAGGATCAAGTCGGCGCGGGCCCGCGTCGGCAGGATGTTCTCGCGCAGATTCTTCAAATTGATGTTGGTCCACAGGCCTTCGGCGATGGCGCGCGCCGAACTCTCCGACAGCTGCGAATAGCGGTGAAAGAAGGAGTCCGGGTTGCGGAAGGCGGTCTCACGCAGCCGCATGAAGCGGGAAATGTACCAGTTGTGGATCAGCTTCTCGTCGGCATCGATGTAGATGGCGAAGTCGAAGAAGTCCGACAGGAAAGGGACGATCTTGCCGTCCTGCGGCAGCTTGCCGGGCTGCAGGACATTGATGCCTTCGAAGATCAATATGTCGGGCCGGTCGATGGTGACGAACTCGCCAGGAATGACGTCATAAGTCAGGTGCGAATAGACCGGCGCGCGGACATCGGGCAGCGCCGACTTGATGCCCGACAGGAAGCGCAGCAGCGCGCCCACATCGTAGCTGTCGGGGAAACCCTTGCGCTCCATCAGGTTCTCGCGGCGCAGGACCTCGTTGGGCAGCAGGAAGCCGTCGGTGGTGATGAGATCGACCTTGGGGCTCGACGGCCAGCGCGCCAGCAGTTCCTTCAGCACGCGTGCGGTGGTCGATTTGCCGACGGCGACCGAACCGGCAATGCCGATGATGAACGGTGTCTTGACCACGTCGACCGCGTTGAAGAAGGCCTGGCGTTGCCGAAACAGCAGCTGGCTCGCTTCGACATGCGCCGACAACAGCCGCGACAGCGACAGATAGATGCGCGTGACCTCCTCGAGATCGACCGGATCGTTGAGCGAGCGCAGGCGGCGGAATTCGTCCGCGCTCAGCGTCAGTGGGGTATCGGCGCGGAATTGCGACCATTGCTCGGCGGAGAAGAAGCGAAAGGGGGAATACTTCTCGGTCGGCGCGAGCTGATCCATCGAGATACCTGCCCTTCCTCGCGGTCAGCCCTTGGGCCGTGACGCCTTCTCGGCGATGCCCGAACGCCGGGTGCGGCCTTCGAGTTCCCTGAGCACGTCGCTCAGCGAAACTCCCGAGAGGCCGAGAACGACGAGCCAATGATACATAAGATCGGCGCTTTCTGAAACGATGGCCGGTTTGTCGCCCCTGACGGCGGCAATCACCGTCTCGACGGCCTCCTCGCCGAGCTTCTGCGCCGCCTTGTCGATGCCGCGCGCGAACAATTTTGCCGTCCACGAATCCGGATCTCCTGAATGGGCGCGTTCCCCAATGATTTTTTCCAGATCGGAAAGCGAAAACTCGGTCATGGCGTCATCTATCTGCTTGTTTAAGCATGATCTTTTCCGAAAACCGGTTCCCACTTTTCGGGATCATGCTTTAGGGCCGATTATTCACAGAGTCCAGCCGCATCGGCAGGCCGGCGGCGGCCATATGCGCCTTGGCCTGCGCTATCGTGTAGGTGCCGAAATGGAAAATGGACGCGGCCAGCACCGCGCCGGCATGGCCGTCGCGAATGCCTTCGACCATGTGGTCGAGCGTGCCGACGCCGCCGGAGGCGATCACCGGCGCGCGCACGGCGTCTGATATCGCGCGGGTCAGCGCGATGTCGTAGCCGGCCTTGGTGCCGTCCCGATCCATCGAGGTCAGCAGGATCTCGCCGGCGCCGCGATCGACCATTTTCCGGGCGAATTCGACCGCGTCGATGCCGGTCTTTTCGCGGCCGCCATGAGTGAAGATCTCCCAGCGGTCGGTCTCACTGGTGCCCGACACCTTCTTGGCGTCGATGGCGACGACGATGCACTGGTTGCCGAACTTGTCGGCGGCCTCCGCAACGAAATCCGGGTTCTTCACCGCGGCCGTGTTGATCGACACCTTGTCGGCGCCGGCCAAAAGCAGCTTCCTGATATCGGCGACCTGGCGCACGCCGCCGCCAACGGTCAGCGGCATGAAGCATTGTTCGGCGGTACGTGCGATAACGTCGAAGATGGTCTCGCGATTGTCCGACGAAGCGGTGATGTCGAGGAAGCAGAGTTCGTCGGCGCCGGCCGCGTCATAGGCCTTGGCCGCCTCGACCGGATCGCCGGCGTCGACGAGATCGACGAAGTTGACGCCCTTGACGACACGGCCGTTCTTGACGTCGAGACAGGGGATGACACGGGCTTTCAGCATCAGCGGCCCTCTATCGTGGCGATGAGATCGTTCAGCAACTGGCCGACCTGCGGCGGAACATCGGCCTGGGCGTCGAAGGCCGGGTCGTAGGCGGAAACGGTGATGCCGACGATCGGCACCGCCAGCGCGATGCCAC
>NZ_RZRK01000403.1:0-5610 GCF_003997835.1 Mesorhizobium sp. M7A.F.Ca.CA.004.12.1.1 | reverse complement strand
GTCGCGCGCCAGTAGATCTGTCGGTGCGTATATCTTCGTCGCTGTCGTAAGACTGTCTGCGTTGTCGATAGAATACAGCTGTGTGGCCGCTCCTCCCAGATCGTTCGCCAATACATTCAGGATCAAGACGCCAGTGGCATCTTCCGAAAAGGCAAGAAGATCGTCCTTCGCTTGCGGCGTGTTCGAGAACGACGTCGTGGTGCCGCCGGCACCGGTGACCTGAGTAGCCATTTTCAACCCCCCTTTGTTTAAGAACAGACGCCCCAAATCTGTTCTATTGACGGTCCGGCACGTTCCGCTGCCACCAGATGAAGAATAGCGCGGACCGGCATGCGAATTCGGGCAGGCATCAATTGGCAGAGCCATCCAGACGAGCCACCGCGCTACGAACAGCCGGCTTAAGCGGACCGTTCGCGGGCGGATGATGGCTCAATAACTGTGGCTGCGACGGCTTTGGCAGCCGCGCCCGTTCTCCCTACCCCAATTGCGTCATCCAAACTCGCGAGCACGAGATTTAGAATACGCTTATATTAGGAGATTATTAACTCTATGCGCGAGGAAGCGCAACGTCCGTGTTTGCAAGACAGTTAATTAGTCAAGATCAAAGCAGAGCCACAACAGCCCGAACGGTTGCGGCATTGAGCCAGGAGCGGATCGGCAGCGTTCAGACACGGATTTTAAGAAGCGGTTCTTCGGAACTTGACAGACGTCGACTTGACCTGACCAATCCGGCCCTTCAGGCCGGAAACAAGAAGGCCGAGCCGGGATCAAAAAAGATGCGCTTGCCTGATGTTGCGGGGCTGTCTGCTCCCTCGGCGTCAGAGGTTGGCCTGACATCGATTTCCTCGCCGGCGGCCGTGCGCGCCACGACGCGCCGGCGGTCGCCGAAGAACGCCGTATCGATGATCTCGACGGCAAGCGCCGCGCTCGTGGGGCCAGGCGCGAGGCGGAAGGCTTCCGGGCGCACCATCAGCCGGACCCTCTGACCCTGGCCGAAGGACGTTGTCGTTTTGATACCGGTCACGATTGAGCCCTCGGCCAGGCGGATCGTGGATACGCCACGCGCGGTTTGCAAATGCTCAGCCGGCAGAAAATTCGAGTTGCCGATGAAGCCGGCAACAAATTCGCTCGCCGGCCGGAGGTAAAGATCCTCGCCGGTGCCGATCTGTTCGATGCGGCCTTCCCTGAACAGCGCGATTCGATCGGATAGGTGCAGCGCCTCCTCCTGATCGTGCGTGACATAGAGGATGGTGACGCCTGTCTCCCGGTGGATGCGGCGGATCTCGGCCTGGATTTCCTGGCGCAGCTTTTTGTCAAGCGCCGATAGCGGCTCGTCCATCAAAAGGATCGGCGGGTCGTAGGCGAGCGCGCGGGCAAGCGCCACGCGCTGCTGCTGGCCGCCAGATAGCGCGCCCGGATGGCGGTCGGCGAAGTTTTCGAGACGCACCAGCGCCAGCATGTCGGCAACCTTGCGCTTGATCTCAGCATCGTGCCGGCGGCGCACGCGCAGCGGAAAGGCGACATTCTCGGCGACGCTCAGATGCGGAAACAGCGTGTAGCGCTGGAACACCATGCCGATGTTGCGCTTGTGCGACGGCACCGAAAGCAGCGACATGTCCTCCAAAAGCACATCGCCTGAGCTCGGATCCTGGAAACCGGCAATGGCGTAGAGCGTCGTCGACTTGCCGGAGCCGGACGGGCCGAGGAACGTCAGGAATTCACCTTTAGGCACATCGATGGTCACGTCGTGGACGGCGACGAAGGCGCCGAACGTCTTTCTTAGCGCGCGTATGGACAGGAAGGACCGGGTCATCTGGATAATTTTCTGCGAAGGAGTGCGGTCACAATCATCAGGCAAAACGTCAGGCCAACCAGCAGGCTCGAGGCGGCGGCGACGACCGGGCTGAGGTCTGCGCGCAGGCTGCCCCAGATCTTAACCGGCAAGGTCTGCAAGGTCGGGCTTGCCATGAAGATCGCCACCACGACCTCATCCCACGAGGCCAGGAACGAGAAGATCGCCGCCGAGAAGATGCCGATCCTGATCGACGGCAAGGTGATCCTCAGCCGCGCCTGAAACGGACTTGCGCCGCAGACGATGGCTGCATCCTCGATGGATTTATCGAAACCTTCGAGCGCCGCGGTGATCGGGATGATGGCGAAAGGAAGCGCCAGGATGGTGTGGGCGATGACGAAGCCGACCGTGGTGCCGGCAAGGCCGATGCGCAGGAAGAAAGCATAGATGGCGATGGCGAAAACGACGACCGGCAGCACCATCGGCGTCAACAGCAATCCGCGCAGGACCTGGCGTCCGCGGAACTCCCCCCTGACCAGGCTGAAGGAGGCGAACAGGCCGATTATGACGGCCAGCATAGCGGCCATGGCGGCAATTCGGGCACTGGTCAGCGCGGCATCGATCCAGGTCGGGTCGCCCAGCAATTGCTGATACCATCTCAGCGTCCAGCCGGGTGGTGGAAAGGCCAGCCAGCGCGACGAACCGAACGACAGGAGC
This sequence comes from Mesorhizobium sp. M7A.F.Ca.CA.004.12.1.1, assembly GCF_003997835.1. Lineage (NCBI taxonomy): Bacteria > Pseudomonadati > Pseudomonadota > Alphaproteobacteria > Hyphomicrobiales > Phyllobacteriaceae > Mesorhizobium > Mesorhizobium sp. M7A.F.Ca.CA.004.12.1.1. The sequence continues at coordinate 3,101 of NZ_RZRK01000403.1, read as the reverse complement.
ACGATGAAGACCACCGGCAGCAGCAGGAATGCCGCGACGGCCGCCGTGAAGCCGACAAGCGCCACCCGCAGCCATCCGAGCCGTTCATAGTCGAGCAGCATGTCAGATCCCTCCCCCGGCGCGCCTGGCACCAACCAGGCGAAGCTGGATCGCGTAGAGCGCCATGGTGACGACAAGCAGGACGAAGGCGGCCGCACTGCCGAGCCCCCAGTTGAGTAGCGACTGCACCGTCTGGGCGATCATCTCTGCCAGCATCATGTTCGATGTGCCGCCGAGCAGGGCCGGCGTGACGAAGTAGCCGAGCGACATGACGAAGACCATCAGACCGCCGGCGGCGACGCCCGGAAGAGACAGCGGCAAGAGGATGCGGCGGAAGGCCTCGAACGGGCTTGCGCCGCAAAGGGCGGCGGCGCGCAGCGTCATAGGGTCGATGGCGCGCAAAGTGCCCACCAGCGGCAGGATCATGAAGGGCAGCATGATGTAGACCATGCCGATGGTGACCCCGGCCAGATTGTTGATAAGCGGCAGCGGCTCGTGGATGATGCCGAGCCCCATCAGTGCCCGGTTGATCACCCCCGTACGCTGCAGCAGCACCATCCATGCATAGGTGCGGGTGAGAAGGTTGGTCCACATCGACAGCACGATGATGCCGAAGACGATCGATCCCATGGCCGGCGGCATGATCGCCAGCATCCAGGCAACGGGAAAGGCCATCAGGATGGTGACGGCGGTTACGACCGATGCGACCAGGAAAGTGTTGAGGAACACCCGCACATAGGTGCCGCTGCCGAACAGGGTCGCGTAGTTCTGCAGGCCCGGTTCAGGATCGGTTACGCTGCGCAGCAGCAGGGCCACCACCGGCATGATGAAGAACAGGCCAACCAGCAGCAGAGCCGGCAAGGCGCTGCCGCTGCCGGCCGGCAGGCCGGCGACTGAGCTGCGTCTGAAAGAAATTCCTTGCATCGAGCGGTCCTGTCCCGAAACGGGGCGCGCAAGCCGCGCGCCCGTCACCTGCAACGGCGTTACTTGGTCTGCCAGGCATACCAGCGCGTGGCGATCTCGTCTCGATGCTCGGCCCAGTAGTTCATGTCGAGGTTGATCTGTCCCTCAACATGGGCATCGGGGAGTGCTTTGACGGCATCGGCGGGCATCTCAGCCTTGGCCTTGGTATTGATCGGCGCATAGCCGCTCGCCTCGGCGAATTTCGCCTGGCCGGTCGGGCTGGTGGCGGCAGCGAGGAACTTCATCGCGCTGCCCTTGTTCTTGGCGCCCTTCGGCACGACGAGCACGTCGGCGGCGGTGAGGTTCTGGTTCCAGGCAACACCGACATCGGTGCCATCCTGCTGCAGGGCGAAGACGCGACCGTTCCACAACTGGCCGAAAGCGGCCTCGCCGGAGGCAATCAGCTGCTGCGATTCAGCACCGCCGCTCCACCAGACGATATCGGACTTGATGGTGTCGAGTTTCTTGAAGGCCCGGTCGAGGTCGAGCGGATAGAGCTTGTCCGCGGGCACGCCGTCGGCCAGCAGCGCGATCTCGATGACGCCGGGGGCCGACCATTTGTAGAAGGTCCGCTTGCCGGGAAATTTCTTGGTGTCGAACATGTCGGCCCAGCCGGTCGGTTCGCCCGGAACGGCGCCCTTGTTCCAAGCAAGCACGAAGGAATAGTAGAAGCTGCCGACGGCATGCTCATTGCTGAAGCGCGGGTCGAGATCGGCCTTGGGTACGACCGCATAGTCGATCGGCTCCAGCAGCCCGTCCTTGGCGGCCTTGATGGCGAAGTCCATCTCCACGTCGACCACATCCCAGGTGACGTTGCCGGCATCGACCATGGCCTTGAGCTTGCCGTAGTCGGTTGGTCCGTCTTGCAGGACCTTGATGCCGGAGCTGGCCTCGAAGAGGGCCGCCCAGGATTTCGTCTGCGCCTCTTGCGTGGTGCCACCCCAACTTGTGAAGGCCATTTCATCGGCCTTGGCAGCGGTGGCGGCGAGCAGTCCGGCCAGCAAGCCGGTCAGGATCAGTTTCATGATATTCTCCTCTGTTGGTCTGTTCTTGTTTTTCTCAGTGCACCTGCGCCCCACGCTCTCAGCGCATGACGAAGGGATCCGGGATCGGCTCGTCCGACGTCTTGATCCAGACGGATTTCGAGCGCGTGTAATCTCGGATGGCGTCGAGCCCGCCTTCGCGGCCGAGACCCGACAGGCCGTAACCGCCAAAGGGAACGAGCGGCGATACGGCGCGATAGGTGTTGACCCAGACAACACCGGCATGGATGTCACGCGCCATGCGATGCGCCTTGCCGAGATTGCTGGTGAACACGCCCGAAGCCAGGCCGAACGGCGTATCGTTGGCGAGCGCCAGTGCCTGCGCCTCGCTGTCGAAGGCAAGCACGCTGAGCACCGGCCCGAACAATTCCTCCCGCACGCAAGGCAGGTCGCTGCCGCCGGCGTCGATGATAGTCGGCGCGTAGTAGAAGCCGTCCCCGGTTGGCCGCGTTCCACCGGTGACCAGTCTGCCGCCCGCGGCAAGGCTCTCCGCGACCACCTTCTCGATCCAGTCGCGCTGGCGCAGCGTGGCGAGCGGCCCCATTTCTGTGGCCGGAGCCTGTGGGTCGCCGACTCGGATCGCTTCGGCCTTGCGCCTCAGCCGTACGAGGAATTCATCTTTTACCGAGCGCTCGATCAGCAACCGTGACCCGGCGACGCAGCTCTGGCCGGTCGCGGCGAAAATGCCGGCGACCACCGCGTTGGCGGCGCTGTCGAGGTCGGCGTCGGCGAAGACGACGACCGGGCTTTTGCCGCCGAGTTCCAGAGTGGTGTAGGCAAGGTTCTCCGCCGTGTTCCTTACGATGGCGCGCGCCGTCGATGGACCGCCGGTGAAGGCGACGCGCGAAACCAGCGGATGGCTGGTCAGGCGCCGGCCGCACTCCTGGCCAAAGCCGGTGAGGATGTTGACGACGCCTGAGGGGAAGCCGGCCTGCTGGACCAGTTCGGCAAAGGCGAGCAGCGGCGCCGGGCCGTCCTCGGAAGCCTTAAGCACGATGGTGCAGCCGGCGGCGAGCGCCGGGCCGAGCTTGACGGCCGAGAGGAAGAGCTGTGAGT
>NZ_RZRK01000402.1:0-5639 GCF_003997835.1 Mesorhizobium sp. M7A.F.Ca.CA.004.12.1.1 | reverse complement strand
CATATATTCGATGTGCTCCGGCGTCAGTTGTTCGAGGATGCGCGTCTGTGCCGTGGCCGGCGAGATGCAGTTCACGGCGATGTCGTACTGCGCCAGTTCCTTGCCGAGCGACTTGGTCAAGCCGATGACCGCCGCCTTCGAGGCTGAATAGGCGGAGGCGTTGGGGTTGCCTTCCTTGCCGGCCACCGAAGCGATGTTGACGATCCGTCCGTAATTGCGCTCCTTCATTCCGGGAACCACGGCGCGATTGACGTAGAACGTACCGTTTACGTTGACGTCGATGACCTTCTTCCACGTCTCGATGTCGTAGACGTCGAGCGGGGCGGCCGGGCCGGCAATTCCGGCGGAATTGACCAGAATGGAAATCTTGCCGGCCAGCTCTTCGGTCCTGGCGCGCGCCGCGTCCACCGACGCCCAATCGGCGACGTCCACGGTCTCCGTCGTGGCGGCGCTGCCGAGTTCCTTCTTGGCGGTTTCGAGGCGGGCCTCATCGAGGTCCCACAAGGTTACCGTCGCGCCGGAGGCGACGAAACGTCTGGCCATCGCAAAGCCGAGGCCCTGGGCGCCGCCGGTGACCACAGCGTGCTGGCCGTCAAGATCGATCCTGTTCATGTCGAGCGGTTCTTTCCGTTTGAGCTACTTCCGGGATAAAGGCCGGCCTGCGCAGGCGGGCGATATCGCTACATGGTTGCGCCAAGGCTCCATGGCACGAACTCGTTGTCGCCATAGCCGAGCGCTTCCGACCTGGTGCGCCCGCCGGATGCGACGCGCAGGATCTCGGCGAAGATTTCCTCGCCCTTCTCGGCCAGCGAGACGCCGTCCAGTATGTCTCCGCAATTGATGTCCATGTCCTCGCGCATCTGCTCGAAGATAAAGGTGTTGGAGGCAAGCTTGATCGAGGGCGTCGGCTTGCAGCCGAAGGCCGAACCGCGGCCGGTGGTGAAGCACAATATGTTGGCGCCGCCGGCGACCTGCCCGGTGGCCGAGACCGGATCGTAGCCAGGCGTATCCATGAAGACGAGGCCGCGCTCGTTGATCGGCTCGGCATATTCCAGCACTGCGCGCAGATTGGTGGTGCCGCCCTTGGCGGAGGCGCCGAGCGATTTCTCCAGGATGGTCGTCAGCCCACCCAGCTTGTTGCCGGGCGAAGGGTTGTTGTTCATCTCCATGTCGTGCCTGGCGGTATAATCCTCCCACCAGCGGATGCGCTCGATCAGCTTTTCACCCACCGCGCGGCTCTCGGCGCGCAAGGCGAGAAGATGTTCGGCGCCATAGATTTCGGGCGTCTCCGAGAGCACGGCCGTGCCGCCTTGCCCGACAAGCAGGTCCACCGCAGCACCCAGTGCCGGATTGGCGCTGATGCCGGAGTAACCGTCCGATCCGCCGCATTGCAGTGCTAGCACCAGTTCGGAGGCTGGTTGCGGCGTCCTTTCGGCGGCGTTCACCGTAGGCAGCATGTCGACGATCGCCTTAACGCCGGCCTCGACTGTCTTTCGCGTGCCGCCGGTTTCCTGGATCGTCATCGTGCGGAAAATCGTGCTCTCCTCGATGTTGTACGACTGCATCCAGCGCGGAATCTGGAACGCTTCGCAGCCGAGCCCGACCATCAGCACGCCGCCGACATTGGGGTTCGTGGCAAAGCCCCATTGCGTGCGCTTCAGCAGGTCGTAAGCGGGACCCTTGGTGTCGATGCCGCAGCCAGTGCCGTGGACGAGTGCGATGATGCCGTCGATATTGGGATAGTCGCGCAGGATGCCAGACCGGTTGACCTCGTCGGTGATGAACCGGGCGACGCTGGCAGAGCAATTCACTGACGTCAGGACGGCGATGAAGTTGCGCGTGCCGACCTTGCCGCTCGGCCGACGGTAACCCATGAAGGTGGCCCGCTCGGCCTCGGCAACGATCTCGGTTTGCCTGGTATTGGTGCCGAAGACGTAGTCGCGTTCGAAATTGCGCAGATACACATTGTGCTCGTGAACCCAGTCGCCGGCGACGATGGGTTCCCGCGCAAAGCCAATGGTCTGGCCGTATTTCACGATCGGGTCGTCCGAGCCGATGTCGCGCAGGGCCATCTTATGCCCGCGCGGTATGCGCGCCTTCGCTGCCACGTCCCCGGCTTTGTCGCCGATCTTCAACGGATCGACCGCCAGAAGAATGTTGTCTGTATCCGACAGCTTGATGAACCGTGCCATGACCCAAACTCTGAAAAGGCTCTCCCCGACAAGGAGCGTCGAGAGGCAAAAGTGATTTGGAATACTAATATAATAGAATGTCAGTGGTCAAGGTGCGGTTGCGAAAGGCCTGGACTGCAGGGCGTTGCGGCGGATCGGTCAGGTGAGTGGCGTGCGATGAGAGCGCCTTGCGGCGCAGTTTGAGGGCGGCAAACGGCTGGATGAAACAACGGATCGCCGCCCGGCCGGGACACGGTCAGTCGAGATGGAAGACCTCTTCCATCGCCGCCCACCATTCGCCGTCGGCGCGCGTCGGCAGTGGCGTCTGCATGGGGTCGCACAGCTCCCACCATTTGCGCATCGCCGGCGACTCGCCCATTCGCGCCGCATCCTTGGCGAAGTCGCTGCCGTGATACTCCCAGCAGGCGAACAGAAGGTTCTCCGGTTCGCGCAGGAAGATCGAATAGTTGCGGATGTTGGCGCCGCTGATGACCTCGAGGACGTCGGGCCAGACAGCGGCGTGGACGCGCCTGTAGTCCGCGATCGCCTCTGCTTTCACGCCGATACAAAGTCCCATTCTTTGCATGCCGGTGGCTCGCAGGGCTTCAGTCGAGAAGGTCGGCGGCGACTTCGAGCGTGTTGCGGAACGACGTCTCGAGATGGTGTTCCATCGCTTGCGCCGCACCCTCGGCGTCGTGGCGCTTCAGCGCGTCGAAAATGGCCTCGTGCTGCTCGATCGTCTGTTCGCCATAGCCCGGCTTGGGGATGGCGAGATAGCGGCCGCGATCCATCTGTGCCTTTGAGATGTCGACGGCTCTCCAGATCATCGGCAGGCCGCAGATCTCGGCGATGGTGCGGTGAAAGACATCGTCGAGCTGTATCGCGGTGGCATATCTGCCTCGCGATATGGCGAGCCGGTGCGCCGCCATGTTGTCTTCCAGCAATTCGCTGGCGGCCGGTGTGAACTTGGCGGCCGCGCGTCGGGCGCTCTCCATCTCCAGTGCCCGCCGAATGACATAGGCTTCTTCCAGGTCGGCCCGGCTGATCGGAGCGACATAGGTGCCGGTCTGTGCCAAGATCTTGACCAGGCCCTCGTCGCTGATGCGCTTGACCGCTTCGCGCACCGGGGTGCGCGACACCCCCAGGGCCTCCGCGATGGCGACTTCGTTGATGACCTCTCCCGGCTTCAGCTGCCCGACGACGATCAGGTTGCGGATCTTGTGGTAGATCTGATCGCGGAGCGGAAGAGCCCGATTGAGCGTCGAAGGATCCAGGTCCATTGCAAATCCGTATCTTCGTTCACCAGAAATGGCCAGATAATACTAGAATGTCAATCGGAACGCATCCAATGGAAGCGGTCGGGTGTCGGTGGACACGATGTTCATAACGACCGCCGGAAATCCACCTTGCCAGAACTATTATATTAGTGCAATAGTCATCATCCGCGGTGAGAAATTCAACCGCAACCGAGAGCCTGGACTGAGTCGCGTGTTCAAAAGCCCGGACGTTCAAGCCAGTTCGAAGAGGGGTCGAGCTGTGTTGAAGCAGCTATTATACTAAAATATCGATGGCCGATACCGAGGACGATCGGCCGGCCGCCAGGAGGAACCTAGCCAGATATGACTGTCGCCGCCGATTGCGCCTTGGACATGCGAGGCATCAGCAAGACGTTCCCGGGCGTGAAGGCTCTGTCCAACGTCAATTTCGCCGTGAAATTCGGCACCGTTCATGCGGTCGTGGGTGAGAACGGCGCCGGCAAATCGACGCTCATGAAAGTGCTCAACGGGTCCTACGCACCCACCAGCGGCGCAATCAGGGTCGGCGGCGCCGAAGTGCGCATGCGCCGGCCCGCCGATGCCCAGGCGCTGGGCATCCGCATGGTGCATCAGGAAATCAATCTGGTCCCCGACCTGAGCGTCGCCGAAAACGTCTATCTCGGCCGCATGCCGGGCAAGTGGACCTTTCTGCGCAAGGGCGAGATGATCCGGGCTGCAGCCGCCGTCCTCGATGAGCTCGGAGCGGCCATCAACCCGCGTGAACGGCTCGGCAACCTGTCGATCAGCCAGCAGCAGCTCGTCGAGATCGCCAAGGCCTACGCGGCGCAGCCCAGGATCATCGTCCTGGACGAACCGACATCCAGCCTCAGCGAGCATGAGACGGCGGCGTTGTTCCGGATCTTGCGCAAGATGCGCGATGACGGAATCGCCATCATCTATATCAGCCACCGACTGAAGGAGGTGCTCGAAATTGCCGACGAGGTGACTGTGCTGCGCGACGGATCAATGATCGAGACGCGGCCGATCGAAGGCATAAATGCCGCTCACATGATCAGGCTGATGGTCGGTCGCGAAGTCAGCAATGTCTTCCCGAAAAGCCCGGCCGAGATCGGCAAGTCGGTGCTGCGCGTCGAACGCATCAGCGACGGCGCGCGCTTCCGCGATGTCAGCTTCGATGTACGCGCCGGCGAGATACTGGGCTTGACCGGGCTGGTGGGCGCTGGCCGCACCGAGGTCGCCCGCGCGATCTTCGGCCTGTCGCGGCTTGTCGAAGGCACAGTCAGCGTCAACGGACGCGAGGTCTCGATCAACTCGCCATCCCAGGCGGTCAGGGCAGGCATTGCCTATGTTCCGGAAGATCGCAAGGGCGACGGCGTCGTGCCTGGAATGTCGATCCGGGAAAACATCAGCCTGCCCATACTGCGCCGCCTGAGCCGTTTCGGGCGCATCAGCCGCAGCGCCGATCACGCGCTTGCCGCGGACTCGGTCAAGCAGTTTTCGATTTCACCGCCCGACGGCGAACGGCGCATCAGCCTTCTGTCGGGCGGTAACCAGCAGAAGACGGTCATCGCCAAATGGCTTGCCGCCAAGCCCCTGGTCTTGATCCTCGACGAGCCGACGCGGGGCGTCGACGTCGGCGCCAAGGCCGAGATCCACCACATCATTGGCCAGCTCGTCGCAGGCGGCATGGCGGTGGTGATGATCTCCTCGGAACTGCCCGAAATCCTTGGCGTCTGCGACCGCGTGGTGGTGATGCGCGATGGACACGCCTCCGAGCCTCTCCTGCGCAGCGAATTGAGCGAGGAACGCATCATGGCGCTGGCCACGGGGGAGGAGATGGCGTGACCGAAGCGGCCATGGAGATCGGCGGTGTGAACCGCAACGACCGCTTCACGCGTGGCAGCAGGCTTATCGGTGTCCTGTCGAAGGCGGGGCTGGCCTTCGCCATCCTCGCCGTGATGCTCTACGGCTCCTTCGTCAGCCCCGCCTTCTTCACATCAGGCAATTTGCTCAACGTCCTGACCTCGATGTCCATCGTCGGCATCGTCGTCGTCGGCATGACCTTCGTGCTCGTGGTCGGCGGCCTGGCCGACCTCTCGGTGCCGGCCACCATCGCCTGCGGCGCCATCCTGTCGCTCGGGCTGCAGCCGATGATCGGGCCGCTGCCCGCCGTCGTCCTGGCCGTCGGCCC
>NZ_RZRK01000401.1:0-5664 GCF_003997835.1 Mesorhizobium sp. M7A.F.Ca.CA.004.12.1.1 | reverse complement strand
CGTCTGCATGCGCGCCGAGACGCCGAGGAAGCGAAACACGCCGGAGCCGCCGGTGAGCAGGCCGGCGGTAACAGCCGCCAGGATGCCGGAAGCTCCGACATGCTCGGCGCCGAGATAGGCTATGAAGGGCAGCAGGACCATCACCAGCACCTGCGCCTCGGCCGGCACGCCGCCGATCCGGTTGAGCAGTTGCAGCAGCTTGGCGGCAACGAACAGCGCCGCCACGCCGATCAGGATGCCCATCGCCACGGCATAGAGAAAACTGAGCGAAGCCGCCGCAAGGGAAAAGCTGCCGGTCAGCACCGCCGCGACGGCAAAGCGGAACATGACCAGCCCCGACGCATCGTTGAGCAGCGACTCGCCTTCCAGAATGTGCATCAGCCGCGCCGGGACGACATTTCTGTCGACGATCGAGGACACCGCCACCGCGTCGGTCGGCGACAGCACCGCGGCAAGCGCAAAAGCGACCACCAGAGGGATGCTCGGCACCAGCCAATGCAAGGCGTAGCCGAAACCGACGATGGTGAAGAAGACCAGCCCTATGGCCAGATCCAGGATCGGTCCGCGCAGCGCCATCAGTTCACGCTTCGGTGCGCCATAGGCATCGCCGAACAGCAGCGGCGGAATGAACACCAGCAGAAACAGTTCCGGATTGATCTCGACATGGATGCCGCGCACCGGCCACGCAAGCGCGGCACCGATCGCAATCTGCAGCACCGGCAACGGCACCCGTACCAGGCGAACCAGAGCGCCGGAAAGCGCCACGAAGACGAGCACGACTAGAATGAAGACGGCGACTTCCATGGTCCGGTTCCAGGCTTTCCGCCGACCATGCGCAAAGCCGGCCGATCCGTCCAGCCGCCCGTCCCGTGAAAAACGCCGCGGCACCCAATCAATGAAAAAGGCCGCCCTGAGAGGCGGCCCTTTTATATATAAGAATCAAATGTTTATAGCGCAGACGTGATCTGCAGCTCGTTGTTGCCGTCAAGCGCGTAGACGTCGTCGCGGAACTGCACGACGCCCGGACCGGTCGACCAGGCCGAGAGATAGAGGAAGTGGACCGGCACCGGATTGGTGACCTGGATCGGCGTGTTTTCACCGGTCTTGATCGCCGCCTCGAAATGCTGGCGGTCCCAGCCGGGCGTGTCGCGCAGGATCCAGGTGACGAGGTCGCGCACATTCTGCACGCGCACGCAGCCCGAGGAATCGAAACGCAACATCTTGCCGAACAGGCTCTGCTGCGGCGTATCGTGCATGTAGACGCCGTCAGGGCTCGGGAAATTGATCTTCACCGAGGCCATGGCGTTTTCCGAGCCGGGATCCTGGCGGAAACGGTACTTGGCGGCGTCGTCGGTCGACCAGTCCACATTCATCGGATCGACTTCGCTGCCATCCGGCGCGAACAGGCGGATGTGGCTGTCCTTGAGATAATCGGGATCCTTCCGCATCAGCGGAATGATGTCCTTGCGGACGATCGAGACGGGCGCGTTCCAGTATGGATTGACGATGATCTCGTTGATCTTGGAATTGACGATCGGCGTCTGCCGGTCGATCTTGCCGACGATCGCGGTGTGGCGAAGCACGACGCGGTCGTTCTCGACCGCTTCGACCTGCGCTGCCGGAATGTCGACCAGCACGTAGCGGCTGCCCAGCGTGCCGGCCTTCTCGCGCAGCCGCTGCAAATTTGTCTGCAACTGGCCGAGCCGGATCTGCGCCGAAACGTTCATCGCCGCATAGGTGTATTTGCCGAGCGCACCATCGGCAGGTAGGCCATGGCGCAGCTGGAAACGCTTGACCGCCGAGTCGACATAGGAATCGAAGGCCGTCGAAATGCCGGCACTCTGCGACAGATCGCCGGAAACCATCAGCCGCTTGCGCAACGGCACCACATCCGGGTCATCGACGCCGAGCTGCAGCTTCTTGGTCGCGGGAACGTCGACCCAGCCGCCCTGCCCGACAATGTTCTGGTATTGCCCGACCGCCTGTTCCGTGAAGGCGACGGTCTGCGGGCTGAAGATCGGCAGCGTCGAGGCCACCTTGCCGCCCTCGCTGGCGCGGGCATCGAACTGGTCGTCCCAATTGCCGCGCGCGGAGGATTTCAGGATGTCACCGATCACATCCTGCGCATTGGCGCCGCCGGCGACCACTGCGGCTGCGAGCGCGGAGGCTCCGGAGAGGAAAAAACGACGGCTGGTTCTCATGGACGTTCCAGACATTTGTAGCAGTTCGATCACTTGCTGCGTTGATCACCGGGCGATCTCGCCCGCACTGTAAAATTGGCAATCTTAACAATAAGCCAACCATGCTCCGTATCACCCTGGTGTGACAGCGCCCAGGCGCGATACGGATTGTGGGTGAACGCATGGTCTTCACACCAGCATCACTGCCACTCTCGGTTCCACTGGAATATGGCGGCAACGTGGCCTAGCGCCCGAATCCGACTGACCGGCATTCCGAAAAGGACGGACCGATGCTTTTGGGTATCGGGTCGGAGCCGTCGCCGACATGGGGTCGACTGCCGCGCGGCAGGACCGGCAGCCAGCCGCGAACGACCCTGGCTCAAGGCTTCGAACCCGGAGCCTCCAACTCGGAACATCGTTGCAGCACTTGGTTCTCAGGGTAACGCAATATCTTGCTGTCATCGAGTTTGAGCAGCAGCGCCCGCCTCTTTTCCACACTGTCGGTATCGTCCGAGCAAGTCAGGTCCAAAATGACGGCGTCCAGGCCTTTGATCTTCTGGACTTTGTCGATTGTGCAGCCGACTTCCCACATTTCCACCGACTTATCGGTGAACGTCACTCTGGAGTCATTGCCGTCGCACGGGCTGCTGCCTTCCATGGCGAAGGCATCCTTCCACCATTCCTCGGCGAAAGCCGTTTCTGACGCAAGCAGTAGCGCCGCCGCGACAAAACAGATCTTGAAACGCCTGCTTCGACCCATCATGCCCCCTTGTGCGGCGACATTAGGCATTGTGGAAGCGAAAGCAAAGCGTGGCCCACGGGGTTGCGGTCAGCCGACAAACAGATGAACTCAAGTCGCCGTCAGTCGCTAGAAAAAGGCCGATGCCTCTCGGCACCGGCCCTGACTGAAGGTCGATATTTCGGCCGCGTTTCTGTGGCGCGGGCCGGATCCGATGCGGCGCCTTACATCCGGTAGGCGATGGTGTCGTTCCAGAAGCGGTCGAGCCGCTGCAAAGCACGGTTCATCTGCTTGAACTCGTCGGTGTTGATGCCGCCGACCTGCTCGATCGAGCCAACATGACGCTCGTAGAGGCCGGCAACGACCTCCGCCACCTCGTTGCCCTTCGGCGTCAGCGAGACACGGACCGAACGGCGGTCGATGCGCGAGCGCTGGTGATTGATGAAGCCGAGATCGACCAGCTTCTTCAGATTGTAGGAGACGTTCGAGCCGAGATAGTAGCCACGCGAGCGCAGTTCGCCGGCGGTCAGCTCGGAATTGCCGATATTGAACAGCAGCAGCGCCTGGATGGCATTGATGTCGGAACGGCCGTTGCGGTCGAATTCGTCCTTGATCACATCAAGCAGGCGGCGGTGCAGCCGTTCAACAAGCTGCAGCGATTCCATGTACAGGGAACGGATAGCCTCGCGGCGATCGTCGGATACGTTGGCGGTCTTCGCCGCCGGACGCGAATTGATCATTGTCTTTGCCTCTCGTTTGTCGCCCTGGTGATTTTTTGTTTTTCACCTTGATCGCGACACTATCGAATACTCATAAAATTCGACTTAAACGCTAGGGCTAACAAGAGCTTACCGGTAAGAGGTTTCGGAAGAGGCTTAACGAACGGTCACCCGAGCAAGGATAATTAACCTAAAGATTTCGGCAACGATTGCGGAGCTCATTCGAGGCGACAGTGGGGCCGCCAATGGGTTCAACGGCTTAGTGGCGGACCGGGCGCTTCTGCAGGTAGATGACGACACGGAAGACGATGTAGAGCAGCGCCACCGCCGCATGCGAGGCGACAATCAGCAAGCGGTGGCCGAATAGCTCGGGAAAGCCGGCATACATGACCGTCTCGGTCACCGCGCAAATGAACCAGATCACCGGCCCCCAGGACGCCAGCATCCACAGGCCGGCAGCGGCAAAGGGAAAGAACACGGCGAGCACCACCGCAGCGACCTGCCAGTGCACGGGCATCAGGTCGAACCGCCACAGCGTACCCGGATAAAAGCCGATCAACCTGATCCAGTAGAGAATGCCGAACAGCAGGCAATAGCCCGATATGACGCGCTGGAACCAGGCGAAGATCACCTCCACCCCGGAGGGCTGCAGCACGACGCGCCTCGAGGTCACCTCGCTCATATCAAGAGTTCCCGTTCGCCGAGCGGCGCGAAATAGGCATCGACATCCGCTTCGCTGACCGCAGCGAGGCTTGCCGGCCGCCATTGCGGCTTCGAGCCCTTGTCGATGATGGCGGCGCGGATGCCTTCGTAGAAATCATGGCCGGCGAGCATCCGGTTGAGGATGCGGAACTCCATCTTCATGCAGGCTTCCATGGACAGCGTCAGTCCGGCGCTGATCTGCCGCCAGGCGACGCGCAGGCTGGTCGGCGAGCGGGTGCGGATCGTCGCCAGTGTCTTTGCCGCGAACTCGTCGGCGGCGGCCGCACGCTCGAGGCTGTCGATGACGCGGTTCAGGGACGGTTGCGAAAAATGGCGGACAATCGCCTCCAGCGTCGGCCTGTCGGTTTCGCGCCTTGCCTGCACGAAGAAGCCGCGCAGCACCGATTCCGGATCGCCGGTCAGCGCCAGGCGGTCGAGAAAGCCAGCCTGGTCCTCGGCCTTGATGGTGTGGGTGGCCAGCCCCGACCACAGCGCATCGCCATAGCGGATGCGATTGCCGGTCAGCGCCAGATACATGCCGAAGGAGCCGCCGAGATCAGGCAGCAGGTGGCTGGCGCCAACATCCGGAAAAAAGCCGATGCCGACCTCCGGCATGGCAAATTGGGCATTCTCGGTCATCACCCGGTGCGAGCCATGGAAGGAGATACCGACGCCGCCACCCATGACGATACCGTCGATCAGGGCGACATAAGGTTTCCTAAAACTGTTGATGCGGGCATTGAGGCGATATTCATCGGCGAAGAACTCGACCGGCGGTTTTCCCGCCCGGCCTGTCTCATAGACATGCAGGATATCGCCGCCGGCCGAAAAGGCCCTGCCCTCTGCCTTGACGACGATGACGTCCATGCCCTGGTCGGCTTCCCAGGCGGAAAGAGCAGCGTCGAGCGCCCTGATCATGCCGTGCGTCAAGGCATTGAGCGCCTGCGGCCGCGTCAAGGTGACGACGCCGGCCCGGCCCAGATGTTCGAAGCGGATCTCGTCGCCTCCGCCAAAATCCATCGTGAAGAATCCCTCCCCCGGCCGCCGGGATTGAAGTGCTAAAGCGTGGCGCATGGGTGCGTCAATGGCGAGCACACCGGTGCAAGCTCTGGCCCGGACCAGGAGCGAGTGCTAAAAATCGAGCTGCAATACTGAAAAACTGGATAGAGTTCATTGCAGCGCAGCTCTGGCGGGTCTTCGAACGGGACGGTTGTTTATGACTCGATTTTCGCGCCTTGCGCCGGTGGCAATCGGGCTGAGCATCTGCTTGACTGTTCACCGGGTCATGGCGGCGACTTTGGAAGACCTCTACAATTCGCAGACC
>NZ_RZRK01000400.1:0-5665 GCF_003997835.1 Mesorhizobium sp. M7A.F.Ca.CA.004.12.1.1 | reverse complement strand
GCTTCATCGGCTCGACGCTGTCTGCGACGGGCGGCGGTGGCGCCGTCGTCACCGGCCTTGCCGGAACCGCGACGCTGAACGTCACAGCTCCGCTGTCGATCACCGGCGCCACTGCCACCGGCCTGGCCGTCGCCAATGTCGCCAGCACCGCATCGGCGACCTTCGGGGCGGTGACCGTGTCGGGTGCCACGGGCAATGGCATCGACATCACCAACAATGCCGGCGCCGTCACCTTCGGCACCACCAGCGTGACGATGGGTTCGACCGTCGGTCCAGCCGGCATCAACTTCGCCCTGACCAATGCCGATGTCACATTTGGAACAACCAATGTGACGATGGGCTCCGGCGCCAACCAGACCGGCATCGACTTCAGCGGTTCATCGACCACGGCCGATTTCGGCGTGACAACGATCACCGGCACCGGCGACCTCACCTCGCGCGGCATCGACCTGTCATCGACGACGGGCAACAAGACCATCACCTTTCTGCAGGGCTCCAGCATTTCCAATGCTGGTGTCGGCGTCGAACTGTCGTCGGGCGGCACGACGGCGACGTCGGCCAACGCCAACTTCACCTTCGGCGACGGCGACGCGACTGTGCTGCAATCCTCGATCACAGCGGCCAGTGGCGGCTACACGGTCAACACGATCGGGCTCGATCCGACGCTCGGCAATTATGATTTCGATGATGTCGCCTTCACCGGCAGCGCCAATCTGGCCAGCGCGGTCGGCGGGGTCGTCATGATTTCCCAGGACGGTGGCGTGATCGCTGCCGGCACCAACGGGCTCAGCGCCGCGGTGACCACGGTCACGGCCGCTCAGGCCGATGCCATGACCGGCACACTGACCTTCGCCTTTGTCGGCACGGTCGATCTGAGCGCCACGCCGTTCACGCTCGATTCGGGCCAGTCGATCACCGGCTTCGGCAACGGCAGTTCGATCATCACCTCCGGCACCATCCAGCCGATCAATGTCCAGGGCAATCTCGGCGCCACCGGCGGCAACGTCACCGGCAATGAGGGCGTGGTCAAGAGCACGGGCGGCGATACGTTGCAGCTGCTCGGCAGCAACCAGGTGCGCGACACCGCGTTCGACTTCACCGGCGGCAGCGGTTCGGTCTTCACCATCGACCAGAATGCCGGCGGCTTCAGCAATGTCGGCGGCATCGTTATCCAGGGCGTCACGGTCAGCAATGTCGCCACCGGCCAGACGGCGTTCAAGGTCGCCGGCCTCGACACCAATTTGTCGATCACGGACAACAACGTCAACGTCGCCGGCACGCTGCTCGACGTCGATGGCGGCGCCGGCAACATCACGGTCACGCGCGGCACCTTGCCCAACAGCGGACCGGCGGGCACGCTGACCGGCGGCGGCATCTCGATCGCCAACCGCACCGGCGGCACGATCAACTTCACCGACAAGGTCACAGTCAACGGCAATGGTGCCTCGCTTACCAACAACGCTGGCTCTACGGTCACCTTCGCCGATCTGGACATCACCACATCGGGCGCGACGGCGTTCAGCGCCAGCGGCGGCGGCACGGTCAATGTCACGACCGGCACGATCAACGCCACCAACGCGCAGGCGGTGGCGCTCGACGGCATCACGGCCGGTATCAACTTCGCCTCGACAAGTGCGACTTTCGCTTCCGGCAGCGGCATCGACCTGCAGAACCTGGCCGGCACCGCAAGCTTCGGCACCGGTACGCTGACCAACACCGGTTCGGGCACGTCGTTCAATGTCGGCTCGGGGACCGCAGCCAGCGGCGGCAACGCGACGACTTCCTATGGCGGCACGATTGCCAGCAACGGAACGGGCGCTGCGGCGTCGATCCAGAGCATGACCGGTGGCTCGGTGACGCTGTCGGGTAATCTGACCGATACCAATGCGGCCGCCGGCGGCAACATCGTCGTTGCCGGTAACGACGCAGCCGCGATCACGTTCTCGGGCGCGACCAAGCAGATCAATTCGGGCGCGACGGACGGCGTGAGCTTGGGCATCATTGGCAATTACGGCTCAGGCGCCCCGGCACTCAATACCAACAGCACGATCGACTTCACCCATGGCGGCCTTGATATATCGACAATGGCCGGGGCGGGCTTCGTCGCAATTGGCGATTTAGGCCCGGCTGGCGCAACCTCCACCATTATTACCGTCACCGGCGCGGGCAACAAGATCAATGCCGGCAGCGACGGGCTTGCTGTGTATGGTGCCAATGTCGGCAGCGCCGGCATTACCTTCGACAGCATCTCGGCGGACTCCACGATCCCCCTTCCCGGCGACCCCGGCGGTGCCGGAGTGACGCTGTTGGGCGCCAATCTCGTCGGGGATGTCAACATCGGCGGCCTGAGGGATACTGGATACACCGGCGCCTGGCTGTACGCCCTGAGTGGCACCGGAGAGGTCAATTTCACCGGGACGATCGATCTCGACGTCCAATATGCCGGGTTCAATATCGGCGGTCCCGAGGTTGGTACCGTCAACATCGCCAATGTCGCCGGATCCACCCTGACCATCGATGGCGGCCAGTTCGGCATCATACAGAGCTCGCAGGGCGGGACCGTCAACGTCGGCATCAACGGCAGCGCCAGCATCACGAACACCACCCTCTCGGCTATCAGCCTCGGCGGCGGCAATGACCTGGCCTTCACCACGCTGACCTACAAAGGTTCGATCACGGTCGGTGTGGGCGCGGTGTTAAGCGCCACGGGCGATGCGACCCGTCTGAACATGAGCGGTTCCGTCGTTTCCACCACGTCATCGACGGCCTTCGACTTCTTTGGCCATGCCGAAGGCATATACGATATTTCGAGCACCATCGATCACAGCGGTGGCGAGGGTGTCGCCATCGGCGGCTCGGCCAACGGCACGGTCACCTTCTCCGGCACGTCGAAGATATTCAACACCGGCGCCAACGATGCCATCGTCAAGGCACCGTCGTACGTGATGGACCCGCAGACCAAGGGCACTCTCGCCTTCACCAATGGCGGCCTTGTCATCACCACCAGCAGCGGCGCCGGCTTCACCGCCAGCACCTTCGGTTCGGGAACAGTCAGCGTCACCGGCGCCGGCAACACCATCACGACCACGAACGGCGGCACGGCGCTGAAGCTTGGCGACGCGACGGCGGTCGTCGCCGGGGCGAAAGGCGCGACGGTCGGCGCCGGTGGTATCAAGTTCGATACGATTTCGGTCAATGGCGCGGCGACCGGCATATCGCTCAACAATGTCAGCGGCGGCGTAATCGATCTCGGCACGGTCAACCTGCTAGGCATCACCGGTGCCAATGCGCGCGGTGTCGACATTTCCGGCACGCTCGGCTCGACGTTGAATTTCGCCAGCCTGAACATCGGGCTTGGCGCGGCGAACACCATCGGTCTCGACCTCAACGGCGCGTCGCTCGGCGCGAGCAACATCACCGCTGGCGATTTCGACGTCGACGGCGGCGGTTTTGCCGGCACGATCGGCATCGACATGGCCGACACGACCGGCACCGGCACGATCCAGCTCGGCGACACGGTCAACAACAATCCGGCGGGACAGACCTCCAAGATCGAAAATGTAGGCTATGGGGTCCAGTTCTCCAGCGCCACCAACGCCCAGCTCGTGTTCGGCGACGGCGCCGGCCCGGCCGAATCGTCGATCAAGACCACAGGCGGCCAGGTCATCCACGCCACCGACACTTTGCCGACCAACGGCGACTACAATTTCAACGACGTCAATTTCGATGGCGACATTTCGAACCTGTCCTCCTACAAGGTCTACTATGTCACGGCCGATGCCACCGCCCTTGGCGACGGCAGTCTGCTCAATCCAGGCACCTACGCCAACGCCCAGACGTCTTCGGCCAATGTCATTGTGCTGATCGACAAGACCGTCGACGGCGGCCAGGCGACGATCGACCTCGGCGCGACGTCGTTCCAACTCGATGACGGACAGGTGCTGCTCGCCTTCAAGAGCAACGACGCGGCGATCGATGTCTCCCAGCTCGGGGTCGACACCAGCGCCGGCGCGTCGCCGGCGTTCCACTTCACCACGGTGCAGAATTCGCCGATCATCGCGGCGCCGGCGGGCATCGACACGCTGCGGCCGGTCCTGCAGAGCAATAACGCCACGCAGGTCATCAATCTGGCGACATCAGGCAGCGGCATCTTCACGGGCGGTATCCAGAACCTGATCGTCAGCAATCTCGGTTCCGGTGCGGGCGTTGCCGTCAACGCGAGCGGCGCCTCCAGTTTCTTCGTCAGGAACAACACCATCGCCGCCGGCGGCAACGCGCTCGATTTCTCCACCACGGGAGCTCCGGCCAATACGCTTCTGCTTTCGATCGACGGCAACACGCTCAGCTCGACCGCGTCCGGCCTGGCTGCGTCGTTCACCGGCCAGAACATCGATGCCGACCTGAATTCAATCGCGATCAGATCGTTTGCCGGCAATACGGCGACCGGGGGCGCCGGCAGTGGCGGCATCGCCTTCAACAATGTCCGCTTCGATTCCGACGGCGCCGGCGGCACCGTCAGCGCCGGCACGCTCGGCATCGGTAACCCAGGCGCTCGCGTCCAGGGCAATGGCCTCAGTTTCACCAACACCAGCGGTACCCTTAATCTGGGCACGCTCAGCCTTGCCAACAATGGCGGCACCGGTGTCATCGCCAACACCAAAACCACCACCTTCACGCTGAACAACACCGGTGGCGTGGTCACCACCACCAACGGCGCGGCGTTCGATCTCGATCCGCTGACCGTCAACATGACGTTTGCCACCGTAAACGCCAGTGGCGGCGCGAGCGGCATCATCTTCGACGGCGTCGCTGGTACCTTCACCGTTACTGGCGCGACCGCCATCGGCAACACGACAGGCTTTGGCATCGATGCCGTCAACACCAACACCGGCACCTTCAACTTCAACACGGTGACGGTGAACAATGCCACCGTCCCCAACACAGGCGGCGGTATCCGAGTCCAGACCGGCACGCTCAACGTCACCGGCCTCGCCAACATCGACACGACCAGCGGCGTTGGTCTCTCGCAGGCCGGCGGCACAACCAGCTTCACCAACGGCTTGACCATCGACACCACCGCCGGCACCGGCATTCTCGCCACCGGCGGCACGATGGGCATCACCGCTACGGCTGCCGCCCAGACGGTGAACGCAACCGGCGGCACAGCGATCAATCTCTCCGGTGTCGCCGCCACCATCGCGCTCGATTCGACCTCGTCGGCCGGTGGCATCAACAATGTCAGCCTGACCGATGTCACGGGTATTGTTGGACTTGGAACTGGTGCGCTGAGCGGCGCAACGGGCGCGTCGTTCAATGTCGTCGGCGGCACGGCTGCCGTGAGCTATTCGGGCACGGTCAACAATTCGGGCGCATTCAGTCCGGCGCTGAATGTCCAGAGCCGGCTTGCCGGCGCCGGCCTCGTCGCCCTGAACGGCAATCTGACGGCCAGCGGGCTGGGCGTATCGCTGAACAACAATGCAGGCGGCACGGTGACGGTGTCCGGCGCCTCGAACAGCTTTACCGGCGGGGGCACCGGCATATCGATCACCGCCAACACCGGCGGCACCTACAACATCAGCGGCGCCAGCTACGCCATCGGCATGAGCAGCGGCGGGCTTGGCGCCGATATTGCCGGCCACAGCGCCCCGGTGACGGTCAATTTCAA